>JADGBC010000019.1 GCA_015231705.1 Desulfamplus sp.
CAATTTCAGTAAAATCTTTATTAAAGATATTTCGTGCATAATTCAGGTCTGGATTTAATTCATCACGGAGCATATTTTCAAAAATCCCTTCCACAGCCTTGACAGGATCAATATATATATAAAAAGATAATATACCAAGGCTCTCTCCGGTTAGCAGAGGATTGTAACCGCTGTTTGAGATACGATCATTGAATGAAACGCCTTCCGGAGAAGTGTAGCTGTAATACTGACGATTTATCATATCACTGTTATGGACAGATGCGGATTCTGAAAGAGTTCCATTCCATGCCAGGGGGGGCAGGCCATTTTCCAGTTCAAGGATCCACTCATCCTGCCCAAGTGCCAGTCTGGCACGCTCATAATTAATACCATAGGCTTCAATTATTTTTGCCGGTCTCGACCTTGCTTCGTTGATGAGTTTCCACAGATAGGTTCCTGCCTCTGAATCATTAAATGCAGCAACTTCAAAAGCAAAGCAGCAGATAATAAGTTGAATGGTCAATATATATTTGGTAAATTTTATTTTCATAAATACTCCATTTAATGCGTATCTTTATGGTGTTCTTATTGTGATGGGTAGCATTTTTCTCAAACTATTCCCTGATTTTTCATGCAACATGCATGGACTTATGTGTACCACCTGAAGTCGTGAAAATAAAATTTGATTTTCACTATTACAGTCGGGCGTAAATCTTATTACACTTATTGGAGCCGATTCTTCAATATTCATATGAATATTCGGCACAAAAAAGCAACAGAGAACTTATGCCGAGCTTTACTAGGATATCATAAGTTTGCTACAATTACTGCTGAGTTTTAGATTTCAAAGCAATTGAATGTTTTATAAGCAATAATCAGGCCATACTTTAAAGTAGGCTCAAAAAGAGAACCGGATTGAGGCGTAGCCTGTCAAAGGATTTCCGTTGACAGGTCCATAAAAACCTGGATAGGTAAAGTCTCCATCCAGGATATTTTTACAACCTACTGAAAAAATAATATTATCATAAGGTATGTTTTTTATACTAATCTGGCTGTTAAGCAGCAAAGGATTATCATATTCTCCAGTGATTGTGTTTTCTCTATAAGAGTAGTTAATGGGAGTTGTCCAGGAAGCTGTTAGAGCAAAATCCACTTTCGGAAGTATATGCCATGTAAGACCAGAAGCTGCCATGAAATCCGCACCAGGGTCATATGTCTCTGACCAGGTGTCATAGGTGTCAACTCGAGTGCCATCCGGTCTGAAGAAAGTATTACTGATTACACTGAAATGGTATTCATCTTCTGAATAAAAAATTTTTGAAACCGAAAAATATCCCTCCAGTTTATCAATGATTTTTTTCTTGAAATATATCTCCATGCCTGAAAAATCTTGATCAGAGGGGGCAGAAGCACCAGCAAAAGGGTCTGTTTTCACATTATTTGAAAGTCGGCTTAGATATGTGGTAACAGACAATTGATCTCCCTGACCGGAATTCCATTCTGCCTGGAGGTTGAGTGTTGCAACTTCATCCCTTGTTAGAAGCTCTTTACCTGTCCACTGCTGGGAATAGGGCGTTCTGTATCCTGTTCCAAATGCTGTTTTAACTCTCCATCCATCACTGAGTGGAATGTTGATACCTATAGTGTAACTTGGTGCATACTCTTCATATATGGAGTTGTCATCAAACCTGAAACCTGCCCAGAACTCTCCCCAGGTAAAGGGGTGACGATACTGGGAAAAAAAAGATTTAAGGCTGTTTTTGTAATTCATCTGCTGGATCGGCTGTTTGAAGAATTTGTATTCTGCAACCAGAAGTTCAGGTATGAAACCTCCATCTACAAGAGCTCCTTCCACATGGTTCTCTCTGTATGAAATACCGGCTGTCAATAGACCTCTTGTAAGTAAACGACGATCCCACAGTAACTCTCCGTAAAATACATTCAAATCTTCCTGTATGGAATTACCAGCATCCATCTGTTCATAAGAGACATCTTGATAATATGTTGTCATATTCCAGTGAGAACCACCCCATACTTTTGAGTAGTTTGCCTTGATAAAACTTGCCGGAACCTTTTTTTCACTTGGCCATGCAAATTCAGTGGCACTATCCAGAGTCTGAGTATAGGATTTATTAAAATCGGAAATTCTTCCAGAAACAGAAAAAGAGTCGCTTAGATTGAAATTGGCAGTCATTTCACGATAATCGGAGTTATCAATCATGTCATTGCCTACTATCCAGTTCTGATCTTTTTCGGAAAATATAACATCCAGAAGAGAGCCATTGTCATACCGGTTTTGTGCACCATAAACTGAAAGGTAAGCATCCCAGTTTTTGCCCCTTAAGCCTGTGTCAGCAAAACCCTTTAGAGTATTGCCGGAGCCTCCTGATGCTTCTGCCCTGCCTCCGGAAGTATAATTTTTTTGTGTGGAAGCTTTGTCTGCTGTTCTATTTGTTGTGCTATCTTTTTTTGAAGCATCTTTTTCATTTAAGGCTCTTTTGGTAATCTCTTTTAGTGCAACGTCTTTTCCTGTAAACGGAACGATATTGACAATTCCTGCAAAGGCATCAGCCCCCCAGAGAACGGAGCCGGGGCCTCTGATAATCTCAATACGTTTGACGCTGTTAAGAGAAAGCTCATGATCTAATGGATAATAACTTCTGGGCCCTCCGGTTGGAACCGGTACTCCGTCATAGAGTATAAGAATACCATTTGAGATTCCCCTGACATAAGGAAGGGATCCCATGCCTTGATCTGAAATATAAAATCCAGGCTGTGCGGAAAGTACTTCTGCAAGAGTTTTATAACCATAGTTCAAAATGTCATTGTGATCAATAACTCTGACCACTGCAGGTGCTGTGGAAGGGGATTCAGGTGTTCTAGAAGCGACTGTAACTATTTCAAGTTCTTCTCCCACAAACATAAGCATAGTATCATCAATATCAGAAAAGGAGGCACTGGCAGAGAGATGTAATGGTATCATGATAAAATAGACAATCACATAGAACAAAAACCGCTTTGCTGCAATTGTTCCTTGATTAAAATCTCTAAACAGGAACAGCAACATAAAAGTCTTAACTGCAATTCGTGCAGTATGAAAGTTTTTAAGCAGTGAGATAGTCAACTTATTTTTTGGGCTATTTATTTTATTTCCTGTTCGGATGCCTGTGGATCTTTTTTTCATAATCAACCCTTTTTCATATGAAAGTAACAGGAAGGTATTTTATATAGGTGACCATACGGTATATGAGCAACAATTTTATACTATACCTCTTCAAGCAGTTTGAGCAAAGTCCTGAATCTTGCCCTGGAGAGTCCTAGAAGTCTGGCCGCACTGCTCTGGTTTGAAGCTGTCATATCCAGAGCTTGTTGTACAATGTTTTTTTGGATTTCGTCATAATCAATCCCAGTAGGTGGAATTTGAAAGAGATTCTCCTGAACTTCATGTTTCTCTGAGGAACCGATGGCTATAAATTTTAAATCATCTGTTGTAATTGGCAGGGTGCCCGCTTTCAGAATCATAACCCGTTCGATGGCATTTGCAAGCTCTCTTACATTGCCTGGCCACGAATATTCATTTAGCTTTCTTGCAGCACCTTTTGTGATACTTTCTCCAGTCAAATTACGGGTATCTGCAAATTTTTCAACAAACAGACGGGTCAAAGGTGCAATATCCTCCTTCCGCTCTCTTAGAGGAGGTACATGTATTGGGAAAACAGCAAGCCGATAGTATAGATCCTGCCGGAACTTTTTTTCTGCTGCCATGCGGCTTAAATCCTGGTTTGTGGCACATATGATTCTAGTGTTGACCGGAATTTCATTATTGCCTCCTACACGTTGGAACTTACGTTCTTGTATGGCTCTTAAAAGTTTGGCCTGAGAATTGAAAGGCAATTCTCCTACCTCATCAAGAAAAAGAGTCCCTCCATCGGCATATTCAAATTTACCCTCTTTTCTGCTGTTGGCACCTGTGAAAGATCCTTTTTCGTGACCAAACAGTTCCGCCTCCACAAGAGTCTCTGTGATGGCTGCACAGTTCACCGCCACAAATCGCTCAGCTCCACGGGAACTTGAGTTGTGTATGAGTTTGGCAATTACCTCTTTACCTGTTCCTGACTCTCCTGTAATTAAAACAGTAGCATCGCTTTGTGCAACCTGAATAGCCATGGTTTCAACCTCTTTCATGGCTGAAGATACGAAAAGGAATTTTTCATCAGTTCCATTTTTAATAGTCTGTTTGAGCCTGACATTTTCATGGAGTATCTTACCCATGCCCAAAGCACGCTCTACAGCCACCTGAACATCGTTCTCATCAAATGGCTTCACAAGATAGTCGGCAGCTCCCAGATGCAGGGCTTCAACCACTGATTCTGTGGATGCAAATGCAGTAATGAATACCAGTGGACACGCTATGTGATTTTCTTTTATTTTTTTGAGAAGCCCTTTGCCATCAAGTCTGTCCATGCGGATATCGGAAATGACAAGGTCAAAAAAGCCGTTCTGAAGCTTTTCAAAGGCCTCCTGACCATCTGCAGCCTCTTCAATTGCATGCCCTTGAGATGAAAGCATGATTTTTAGTATTAAACGGATACGCTCTTCATCATCCACAATAAGTATGTTAGCCATATTTAAGCATCTCTCCGTGTTTTAAAGTGTAAACCGGCAAATGAAATATGCTGGTTGTAATAATAATTACTGTATGGACTAATTCTCTTCAGTGCCTGAATCAAGCCAAAAAATTATTTTAAAAAAAATGAAGGTACCACATGGGCCATAATTTTTATCTCAAAAGAAGCACCGCCAGATGGTCTGTTTCTGACCACTACTGTTCCGTTATGAACAGCTACAATATCTCTGACAATGGCAAGGCCAAGACCGGTACCTTTCGCCCTTGTAGTAAAGAACGGATTAAAGATCTCATCCATAATTGACTTGTCAATACCCTTACCCCTATCTTTTATTTCAATAATATATGCGGCCCCCTGTAGCCTGCCATTAACCTCGATATCAGCGTCATATTCTATTGAATTTTCTCTCTTATCTTCATCCATTTTATTTTTTTTGTCACTGTTTTTTAAATTACTATCCGAATGCGTATTTATTGGAACCGAATGTTCCACTGCATTCTTCATAATATTGAGAATTGCACGCTCCATAAGTACTCCGTCGCAATCTACAGGAACATCTTCAATATTAACGGATAGTTTAATCTTTTTATCTGGAACTGTAAACCTGAACTTTTCTGTAATTTCACCAAGAAAATATGACATTGAGACCTGCGAGAAGACTGGAGTTTTTGGTTTTGCAAACAACAAAAATTCATCTACAAGTCGATTAAGACGTTGAATCTCTTCATCTACATATAAAAGCATGGTTTCTTTGATCTCTGTGGCAAGCCCCTTTTTTTTAAAAATATCCATGCTCCCCTTAATAATTGAAATTGGATTTTTAAGTTCATGGGCTACCATTGTAGAGAATTTACCAATTTCCGCCAAACTTTTCTGTTTTGCCATCTCCATGTGTACCTTTTCTGTTTCACGCTGATGGGCTTTTACTGAGTTGAGCATCTCATTAAATACTCTGGCTAAAGTCTTTGTCTCCCGAAGATCTCCTCCTGATGCCCTGACATCAAGATCACCCTGAGAGACTCTTCTTGATACTGCTACAAGATCAATAAGTGGGGATGTTATAGATCTGGAAAAAAACCAGTACCATGCCACTGAAACAAATGAGAGTACAAGTGCTATAGCCATGAACAATACAGTCATCTCTTTGGTTAGAGTTTTCAAACCAGATGGTGTATAATATAGCTCTATATATCCAATTGTATCTCTATTTGTGTTAACACCATACATTACCATATCACCGGTGTCAGGCTGTATCTGGAAAATTTGAGTAGTAATTTTTATTGTAGAATCCAGAAGGTGCTGCGAATCTATCAATTTGTCGGAGTCAATTAGCTTTTTGGAATCTGATGATTTATCAGTAGCATTATGAATTTTATTGAACTCTGATGATTTATAAGCATCCAATGGTTTCCTGGAATCATATAAGATGGATGAGTTGTACAGTTTTTCAGAATCTCTTTGAGAGCTTTGTCTCTCTTCTCTGTCTGTTTCGGTTATTATCCCACCCTCTCGGTCTTTGATCACAACTTTTACTATATCGTTCTGTTGCAGCATGTTGGTTGTAAGGTTTTGTAGCATCTCACTATTTTTAAGCAAAACGCCAAGTTCTGCATTACTTGCAAGGTATTCAGACAGAACAATAAAATTGTCATGAAACCTTTGGGTTACAAATTTATGGGTGAGCCAGATACCCATACATCCCATAGTGATGGCAGTTCCCATAATAAAAATAACTGCAATGAATGATAGTCTAGTCTCGATTGAGTCGAATTTGATGAGGTCAAGTATAACGGTACGAATTTTCATATATTACTCCAGAAAACTACCTGTCTTGAAGGGTAGTTTGGACAATTATGAAGTAAAATTATCATGGCACCACCTTAAGTTCCGGTGGCAGAGAAGTTCCAAGTTCAAGATTAATCAGATCCACAACGGATCTGTTTAAAGTCATGTGATAGGCAGGAGTTGATGACTCGCATAAATCATCTCTTGAAAGTGTCATTATTTTTTGTGCCATCTGCATTCCTATTATCCTGTAATCCAGAATAAAACTCAATGCAGCACCTGATTTATGAAAAAAACTGTTATATCCTATGACCGGAATTCTTCTGGCAATTGATTGCTTGATGATATGGCTGATAATTGTAGGAGATGTTACGGTTTTATCTGGTATAAAGAGAAGTGCGTCCACATCTGAATTCTCATTCTGATGTAGGCGGTTCACGTCGTGCTGTTCTTTTATGTAGATGGGTACAGAGTTTATTTCATTAAATAGACCTTGATTTTTTGCATTTTGAAACCACTCGCTGTTATTATCCGGGTCAAAGAGTATCCCCATTTTTTTGACAGAGGGAAATACCTTTTTTATTTTTGCAATAGTCTCTTCTGAAAACAGATTAAGAGATATTCCACACAATGAAACTCCCCTGGGAATTATAGTTTCAGGGTTTAGTACCATGGCATAGAGAATCTTTCTGGTATTGGCATGGGGAATAATTTTGATGTTGAGTCTGGTATCAGCAGCCTGTAACATAGAGTTGTTTATTCGGGTATCGTTATTGATCTGCTTTGTAGGCACTACTACAGTATGAAATATGTTCTCTTTGTGCTGAGGCGGCAGGGCCTCCCCTGGCTGAGGTCTGTTATCTTCATTCTGAGGGGGGGAAGTTTCGTTTTGAGGGATAGTATCTTGAGTTAGTTTATTATTTTCTACAAGGTATGATAATGCCGACGGACCAACTGCAACTACAAATGAATAGTTGTCAATCTGAGTGCCTTTATAGAGAGGGTCATGGCTGAAAGGGCTGTTGTTCTTATCGATGAAAATACGGACAACCGGCTGATCCAGAGCAGATTCAAGTCCTTCTACCATTTCGATAAAAGGTTTGATCTCTCTGGATATGAGAATGGCAACAGGAAGGGTATCAGCCTGAACCTTTGTTGAAAATCCAGGCATAGCCATGATTGCCATCAGTATCACCGCTGATACCAACAATAATATAAGCAGCTTTATTGCAATTACTGTTGGATTGAAATTTCTTCTGACTGGTGAAATAATCGACGGTGATGATGGCGTACAAATCCAATGCGATAATTTAGTTATCCTTCTTTTCAATAAGATTCTTGATGCTCTCTATTTTAGCTGCAAATTCACGGGTTACACGGTCTGCCGCCTCCCGTGAGTCCACCACATGTGGGGTTAACAGAAATATCAGTTCAGTTTTTTTTGTCTCGTCTGTTGTGCCTTTAAAAAGATATCCCAGAACCGGAATATCTTTTAGAAAAGGAACTCCTGCATCGCTGTTATCTATCTGACTTCGCATCAGGCCACCCATAAGTATAGTTTGTTGATCATTTACTACAAGAGAGGTTTCAGCTTTCCTTGTGAGGATGGGGTAGTTCTTGGCAACCTCATCATAGCTTCCTCTTGCACTCACCTCCTGGGAGAGCTCCATTTTTACAAGACCACTTGAATTTATATGTGGAGTAACATTAAGAATGATGCCGGTTTTTTTATATTGTACAGAGTTTGTAATGCCACCATTTATATCTGTGACAGAACCAGTAAGGGTAGGTACATCCTCTCCAACTTCTATCATTGCCTCTTTATTGTCAACTGCCATTATATTTGGAGATGAGAGGATATTGACTTTAGAGTCTGAACCTAATGCCGTGACAAGCCCCTTGAGGACATCAGTAGAATTATATATGCCATATGATATATTAGATACTGTGCCCAGTGCTTGATTAAAAGCACGACTTGAATCTTTGATATCAAGCCCGCCTTGGCCCTGGTAATTTCCAAGTTTGTTATTCAACAGCCACTGAACTCCATACTGGGTTTTATCGTTAAGGGTTACTTCTGCAATTACAACATTTATAAGTACCTGACGTGGAGTAACATCAAGCTCTTTGAGGACATTTTTGATTATTTTGTAATCCCTCTGAGAGGCTTTAAAGATGATTGCATTATTGGTCTCATCAGGTATGATCTCTACATCTCCTGAGAGGTCTCCAGAGACATTGCCTGTTTTTGAATTTACCGCAGAGGTATCTTTATTTTTAGACGTGACTGCCTTTTCCGTGGGTTTTACAATCTGGGTTTTCTGCGAAGATGAACCGCTTGCTTTTCCTCCATAGAGCTGCTTGAGAATATCAGCCATTTCAACGGCTGTACCGTTTTCCACAAAATAGACAAACACCCCTGTCCCATTGCCGGCATCATCTCCAAGGTAATCCATTGCTGAGATCCACTTATCAACAAGATCCAAAATTTCAGGCCATCTTGTTGCAACCAAAATGGCATTGATGCTGTCAATGCTCAGAATCTCATACCCGCCTTTCAATGCTCCTGGTCTGTAATAGAGTCCGGCACTTTTAATAAGTTTGGTGATATTCTGGACAATATCCTTTGCCTCTATCTCTTTGACAGGGAATATTCTCCAGGAGATATCCATGAAATATGGTACATCCATCATAGCAAGAACGTTAATGACCTTTTCTACATTCTCAAGAGTATCTGTCACGATTATCGAGTTATTGACAGTATCAATAGAGATTGGTGCCCCTTTGGATGTAAACGTCTGAATACTTTTCAAAACTCCTGCGGCATCTAAATATTTAAGCCGGATGAGGCGGGAGATATCCCCTGAAGCGTCAGGCAGTCCATCTTCATATATATCCTGTGAAGAGAGTCCCGCACTCTCATTTTTTCTGACGACCTTGAACATATCTCCCGGCCCCTGTGTGATGGAAAGATTGCTCAACTGCAGAATATCATTTAAAAGTGCGATAAATTCATATTTTGTATAAGATCCTGAAAAGTGGAAAGATACCTTTGCCCTGACATGAGGATCTATTATGTAGTTGACCTTATAGAGTTCAAACAAGGTGGCATCTAAAACTTCAAAAAGATCGGCATTGTCAAAGGCAAGTTCAATCTTGACAGGTGCGGATTCAGCGTTCAGGGAAGAGGATTTTGACCTTTTTCCGATCTCTTTGCCTATGCTCGAACTTTGCACTTTTTTCAATGTATCAATCTTCAATTGCCCCTGTAGAACAGGATTGTTTGCGTTATTTCCTTTGAGTTGATCATTAAAACTGTTGGTTGTGATTTTATCGTCAGAGCTGCTAAATAGTGTTTGAGTCTTAAAACTGCTGATGTCAGTCTCTCTTTCAACTGTTTTTTCATTTGACTCTTCATCAAAAATAGCAAGATTTTTTTCAACTGGCTGTGAAGTATAAGTAGTAGAAATGGTGGTAGAAGACGAAACTGGAAGTCCGTTTTGTCCATTGGTTTTAACTGGCTCTTCGGAAGGTCTAGCAAACTGTGTTGGAGCAGCCTGGGCAGGTTGTTCCAGGATTTGAACAGACTTTCTATGGGAGGTACAACCTGAAAAGAGAAGAAGTATCAAAGCTGTCGATAGCCAGAGCAACCCTCCCTTCACCTTTACTTTCATCCTATCTCTGTGTGTACTATCTACAATTTTTTTTGGGGACATTGATTCTTGTATGTATTCATATTCTTTTGTAGAAAAATTTTTTCTCATTAATCTCATTAACTTAACCATTCTTTTATTAATCCTTATCAACAAACAAGGTTTCAAGTCTGAAGGTAATATGGAGATTGTTCTCCCTGCTTCTGCTGTAGTTTATATTTAGTTGTCCTATCCTGACAAGCTGCTTTAACTCTTCAAGGTATCTTAGAAGAGAGGCAAGTCCATTATGGTTTGTTGTTACTGTGAACTCAAGCACTCCAACATCGTAATCCATCCATCTTCCAGGGCCTGATACCAGATACTTTTGTAGCGGGATACTGTTCTTGTCCATAAAATTCTGCATTTTTTGTTGTATGACAGCATTCATCTCCTCAAGGTTTTTGCCTGGGATCATAAGGTTTGCAAAACCTTGTACTTCAGTTTCCTGAATCATATTTTCTGAGTGAATGGCTTCAAGTTCTTTAATTTTTTTCTTTACCCGCAGTTTTTTTTCAAGTTTAAGGGTATATTCAGCGTTTGCTTCAGTTATACTATCCTGTAGAGGGGAATAAAAATAGACCCACCATACCAGAGTAGTCAGTATGGCAAGAAGTGCACCCATAAACCACTGTCGATTGCGTTTTTTGCTCATTGTACCCCTCCTGAAACACTACCTGAAGGCTTGACAGGTTGTCTTGATGAGGTAAACGGATTGGAACCAGCATCAACAGCCTGCTTTGTCAGACCAGAAGACGTTGCGGAAGATTTCGATTCAGGATTTGAAGAATCTGAGCCGGCATTCTCTTTTTTAAAATCAGGATCTGGTTCTGGATTTTTGGTGCTAATATCCGGTTCTGGAGGTTTGATGTCAATTGCCAGTGTAAAACTTTCATCTCCGTTGGGCCTTCGGTTTACAGAACCTCTTAGAATCACGTTATCAAAAAGTTTGGACGAACGTAAGGATTCAACAGTCTTAAGGGCATCTCTTCCAGTTCCTCTGAGTGTAATTCCACTGTTGTTGAAGGTAAAATTTGCAAACCATGTGCCATCAGGTACAAGGGATGCAATCTCATTTATCACTGTATAGAGGGCAGGGCGTGTCTGCATGAACTCCTGCACATCAGTTTTGAATCTTGAGGCTTTTTTTAGTGTATCAATTTTATTCTGCAGGGGCTCCAGATCATTTTCCAGTGCTGTAACCTGTTGTGTTATTTCGTTTAATTGTGATTTTGCCTCAATACTTGCAGTATTTGCCTTGTCTGTCACAAAATATAAAATGGCGATCAGAACACAAAGGAACGGCAAAATATATCGAAACGGATGAATAATATTGATCTTTACTGGCTGCTCATCCAAAGATATCTGCTGAATTTTGGTGATAAAAGGAGCCACTGCCGCAGATGCACGATTTGTTGAAAAATGGGGAAGATATGAAAGAGTGCGTTTTTTGCCTTTTGCCTGTCTATCTTTTGTTCTGTCATATTTTTTTGATCCCCTGTTGTTACTATCTTTTCCTGTGATCTCTCTTTGAGATTTCTGTTCTGCTGTCCAGCCACTGCCAAGCTCTGTTTCTTTCCTGCCAAGCTCTGTTTTTGTCAAACCAAGTTCTGATTTTTTTGCTATTTTCTGGTCAGTATATTTAGAGGGGCATGAATCTGAAGAGAGTTCATTGACCATCTCTTTAAATTGGGGGAACTTGTTGCTTGCCGCACTCAGAATCATCTTTTTTTCATCTTCAGCATCAACAGGGCAGGACATTGAGAAGACAAGGGTTTTGCCTGATCTTACAAAAATCTCGATAATATCATCTTGTATTAACGAAACAGTTTCACCGTCAGATAGTGCACCATCATCTATCAGAGCACAAACTCCATAACTTAATGGAAATATGCCTTTCAAAGAGGTTCCATGACCAGTTTCCGAAAAGAGTTTTCGGTATTTCTCCATTTCATCTTTTGAAGCATAGACAAGTAATGCATGGAATGAGCCACCATTTTGATCAGAAACAATTACATCATAATATATTGAATCAGGCTCAAGATGAGAGTATATGGCAAGGCTGTTTTTGATTGACATAAGTGCATCTTCAACCGGCATGGCAGGAATGTCTATCTCTCTGATAAAAATTTCGGCCCTTGAAAGAGCAAGGTATATATCTCTTGAACTGTCAACCGGCAGCTCTGTTAAAAATGATCTAAGCAGAGTATAGCCGTTACCATGACTTGTTTTGTGAGAACCATGCCCGTGTCCTGGGGACTTAAGAGCATAACCAGATATCCCCTTTCCAACAGATACATAATGCAGAGAGTCCCTGTCAGCGTATATTCCAAGTATCTTTTTTTTTATCAAGTTTCACCTTCATGAGGCTTTCATTCTTAGTTGTGGCCCAGATCCACTACCCCGCTTAGGTCGTGCAGGTTTTATGTGAAAGTCTCTTTAAATAGCCGTGATTATATGATTTCATTTTCGTTGTGGCCGAGAGCCAATACCTCGTTCCGGCCGTGCTGGTTTATGTGAAAGTCTCTTTAAATAGCTGTGTTTATGTGACTTTCATTCTTAGTTGTGGCCGAGAGCCAGTACTTCGTTCCGGCTGTGCCGGTTATCTGGAAAACTATCGAGTTACACATTACATCACTGACTCATGCGGACAACCATGATCCGGCTTAGTTGTTCAACAATTTTAAAGGATTTGCCCTCTTTAGTGATCCAGAAAATTTCATTATGCCATGTGTCTCCATCTCCTGGAAAAAGCATGGTGACCCGTATATAGTTTTTAGGGTATATTGTAAACTGTTCTATGATAGACTCTATTTTCTCGCTGTCATAAAAATCGGACTCTTGATCTTTTTTGTTTCCAGAGCCTTTGTATGATCTGCTGTTTGCGGCATAAGTATCTGCAAGTTCAGAATAGGCAGGCAGCTTAAGTATGTATTCATAAGGGTTGCCCCAGAACAGGTAGGAGCTAAATCCTTTTACCAGGAAAATCTGAGACATGCTTTTGAATGGACCGTTTCCAGGGTCACATGGAGGATAGATATCGTTATAATATGCATTTTCTGCCCCATTGAGCCGCACAAGGTCATCTGGATCAAGCCAGTCAAGCAGTGCGTCAGTAAAAGCATCAGCCTCTTGTTCTCTTTGTGTCCCATAAATTGATTGAAGATTTGTCCTGATATTGTTCTCCTGATCCAAGAATAATGGCGTTCTTGAAGATTCATTTTCAATTTTTACCCACATATCAACTGATCCTGGTCTAAGCCGTATCCAGGGTACTGTTCCATTTTGAATACTGCCTCGGGCATCATCTATATGTGCCATCTTCTTGTTTGCCCTGTCAGGATTTGTATCAGCATCTGAATTTTCCTCCTGAGCCTTTGTTTTAAGAAAGTCGTACTGTTCTGAGGCAAAAAGCTCAAGCACAGAAAATATAGCTGCCTCCCGCTGAAATCTTCCGGTTGCGTTCAGGGCAATAGCACTTTTTTGTCTGTTGTGGGCAATATATTCGCTTGATAGAAAACTTATAACAACCAGAATCCATAAGACAAGCACCAATATGCTTCCCTTCTGGTTTATCAGTTTGCCATGACTCAAATTTTTCCCCCAACTTCAAATTTTCCCCCCAGCTTCAAATCTTACCCCCAACCTTGAAAAGCCAGACAGAAGGAGTTCCAGCTCTTCGTTTTGTCTGGGCAAAGAGCAGCCGGATAAAACCCGGCTGTTCAGAAGAATTTTCATCCCAGGTATCCTTAAAAGATGCTCCATCCATTTTAAAATCAGATGAATTTCGTGAAGATGATCTGTTTGATGAGAATGATCTTATTGAACTACCAGATGGGTTGCTGAATGAACTCTCCTGAAAAACAGTGCTATCCTCTCCTGCGAGAAAGGATAGTGAAAACTCTTCAACATCTGTTATTGTTGCCACAGGGGTAATCTCTCCACTGGATTTTGATCCTGATTTACTGTAGCTTGATTTTTTACCCGACTTCCAGTTCCGACCTCCATGTTTTTCAGTACCTGCTTTTCCGGAAATTGAGAAGATAGTTTCACTCTCTTTTATATCCTCCTGACTTCCTATCACCTTTTCATAAACAGTAAGCTTTTTTGCCTCTTGATCATAAAGATAGGCAACCCTTATAAGCCCTTGAGATGGTGTCCCCTGGGGAGAGTAGAGTGTATAGAATGAAAGCATGTTCTCTTTTCCTAAAAACTGAAGTTGAGTCATTGTACCTGTCTGGGTCATTGGTTTTGTGGCTGGCATTGGAGTTTTGCTGGCCATCAATGGGTTGTCAGGTTGCTCAGAAGCAGTGAACGTCTCTAAAGAGCCTGTAAGTACTGTGTTGCTGATTATAGAGCGAAGCTGTCTCTCCAGCATATAGGGAAGAACCACTTCGATCTGCACCTTGTCTCCCTCAGCAATGCCCCGTTCCCATGCCTGAAGGTTTACTCTGAGGGCAAAGGCCATTATAAGAGTTATCATGGAGACCAAGATCATTGAAACAAGAACCTCTATCAGGGTAAATCCATGGCTGTCCAGGGCAGCTTCTGAGTTAGCAGGTGTAAATTCAGAGTTGCCAAAAGTGATGGTCTCGTAAAAAATCCGCAATTGACGTTTTTTGGTATGATAACCGTTTGTTTTTATTGGACGCATATTTTGACAAATTGATTTTTTGCGAGTTCATCAAAAGTTAATCTACGGTGTTTGAGGTAAATACTCACTTGGTTTTCTCTTTGGCTTTTACTGGAGTTGTCACAATTTGGATGTCAGTTGAATCCTGCTGCCTTTTCCATCGGGAGACACAATACTCTTTGTTGATAAGCTGGTTGGTCTGGCTGACACATAAGGTTATACTGACCATACCTGGAACCTCAATCTCCTCTCCAGTGACCGTTTTTTTACTTCTCGGGGCACCATTTTTATTACTGTTCTTGCTTCCTTTTTTACCCGTGTTGCCGCTATCTGAATATTGAGAATCAATATCCCACACAAGATCGGCACTATTTACTACAAGAGGAGTAGTTTCTGCTCTGCATACCCATCCATCTTCATCTTCAAGAGTTTTTTCAAAATTTTTGTTTTCTACAACCATTTTCATCAGCTCAGGATTGTTTAGAATGTTATTCAAGATTCTGACAGATTCAATTGCATGATCTGACCTTGAAGAGAGCCCCTTGGCTGTAGATAGAGCTCCAGTAACCGCTGTAATGGAAATGCCGATGATTATAAGAGCCACCATAACTTCCAGCAGTGTGTATCCTTCAGTATCAAGATCTTCAAAACAGACATTTTGTCTTTTCATAAATTTGATTCCCTCGCAAAAAGCCCTGAACAGGAATTTTTTAGAGTTGTAACTATCTGAATTTATTCATGACGCATTTTTTAAAAAATGGCTTTTAACAGGCCATCAAATTTGCTTAAAAAGAATCGTGAGAGGATATCTCTTTGATACTTCCAGTAAGCATATCCACCTGAAATGTAAACTCAAACTCATTCTCAACAGAAACTGCCAAGATGCCACCGCCAGAACTTCCATCAGGATAAAAACAGATAAAATAGAGACCATTTGAGTCAACTTTTATATTTTCCCCTTCAAGAAGAATATTTTCGGGTATTTTAAGCATATCGGCATTTTCGGAACTGCTCGGGAAATCACCATATTTGTCAATATTTCTGGAGCTACCTTCAAATCCGTCATTGATTGCCGTTTGGCTATCTGACATGGCATCATCCATAAAACCGATACTGCACTCTCTTGATTCAGATGAAATAGTAAGGCAGGAAGGAATCCCTTTACCCACAGCACTAAGCCTGGCCTTTTTGCACATGGCAACTATTTTGTCCGCAAACATTCGGCTCTCCTTCATTCTTCCGGATTGACCCACGTTCATTAAAACAAGAGAACCTGCAATGGCAATAAGTATTATTACAACAATGATTTCAATAAGAGTAAAACCGTTTCTATTTGGCCATGAATGTTTAGAACTGTATTTCATTGACACCAAAAATGGTGGTAAGCATGGATACAACCACGCCACCGATAAGAAGTCCGAGAAAAAGTATGGAAAATGGTTCCAGAAGAGCAAGATAGGTTTTGATCTTGGATTGAATTTTTCTGTCTAAATCATCTGCCACAGAGATCAGCATGTCACCAATTTTTCCTGTCTCTTCACCAAGAGAGACCATCTGTACCACCATGGGGGGAAAAATTTTTCTCTCTTTCATCAGCGAGCTTACGCTTCTTCCCTCTTTTACCTGCTTGTATATATGCTCCACAGCATCTTTTACCTGACTGTTTGCCACCACAGCCTTTACAATATGAAGAGCTTTCATAAGTGGGACACCGCTTTTAATAAGGGTGCCAAGTGTTCGTGAAAATCGGCTCATCTCGATATCAAGCATCACCTCTCCAATATAGGGCACTTTAAGGATATTTTTATCCATGATATTTCTTCCCTGATCTGTTTTCAGAAACCTCCATAAAAACAGAAACAGGCATATGAAAACAGAAATCAACAGCCACCACCACACTCTTAAGAAATTGCTTATTTCCAGCAATATCTTTGTAGAGAGTGGGATCTGTTGTCCCAGATCCGCAAATATGCCTGCAAATTTTGGCACCACAAAACCCAGAATGACCAGCAGAGACAAAAAACCAACTGAAAGAAGAATTGCGGGGTATATGGATGATGATATCACATACTTCTTGATCTCTTCTGTCCTTCCAATGAATTCCGAAAGCCTCTCCATAACTGACGGAAGAATGCCTCCCATCTCCCCGACTCTCACCATGTTGACATAAAGATCATTGAAATCATGATGTTTTTCTGCCATTGCATCAGATAGATTTGTTCCCTTTTTAAGAGCATCCTGGAGATATACTGTCATCTCTTTGATTTTGGAGTCAGAGGTTGCACTGCCGGCAATGGACAGTGCCCTGTCAATTGGAAGGCCTGAACGGAAAAGATGGGCAAGGTCAGAGGTAAGTTGGAGCAGGCGTGCGTTGCTTAAGCTGCGTCCGGTTGAAAAAAGAGTGATTCCAATTCCGGTTGATGATTTTTCATTGAGCCAGCGTAATAGAACAGATCCCCTTGCCTGAAGTATCAACAGAATTTCATCTCTGTCTCTGGCTTCCATGGTCTCTGCCATTTTTTTGCCATCAGGGTTAATGGCTTCAAATCGAAACAGTGGCATTATCTTGACACCCTCAATACTTCTTCGTATGTGGTAAGTCCCTGCTTAACCTTTTCAATTCCATCCATTTTAAGTGATATCATCCCTTTGGAAACAGCTTTTTTAAAAAGGCGGTTTCTATCAGAACCAGCAACAATTTCTCCTTGCAGGTCATCATCTATGACCATCAGCTCAAATATTCCAAGCCGTCCCTTGTATCCTGTTTCACCACATGCTTTACACCCCTCACCTCTGTAAAAGCTGGGGGTAAGTCTCTCTGGAGGAAGATCAAAATCCAGAGCAAGAGATTCAAGCTGCTCATTGGAAAGATTAACCTGTCTGCGACAATGGGCACATATCTTTCGTACCAGACGCTGTGCAAGTACTCCCACAAGTGAGGATGATATCATAAACCTTTCAATGCCCATATCTTCAAGCCTGGTAACTGCTCCTGCAGCATCATTTGTGTGAAGTGTGGAAAAGACCATATGGCCGGTAAGAGCAGCCTGAACAGCAATTTCAGCCGTCTCTCCATCCCTGATCTCTCCAATTAGCATAACATCAGGGTCATGGCGGAGAAAAGATCTGAGAGTATGGGCAAATGTCAATCCGATTGATGACTGCACCTGTACCTGATTAACCCCGTCCATCTGATACTCTACAGGATCCTCTACAGTTACGATTTTTTTATCGGGTGTATTTATCTCGCTTAAGGCAGCATAAAGAGTGGTTGTTTTTCCAGAACCGGTTGGCCCTGTGACTAAAAGAATCCCAAACGGCATTGAGATAACAGATCGAAATTTTTTGAGCAAGATATCATCAAATCCAAGCCTTTTTAGATCTAAAGAGACATTCTCCTTGTTCAGCAATCTTAAAACAATACTCTCTCCAAAGTGAGTAGGGACAGTTGAGACGCGAATATCAACTTCATCCTGTCCTGCTTTTATCTTGATTCTTCCATCCTGCGGCAGCCTTCTTTCTGCAATGTCAAGTTTTGCCATGAGCTTTATTCTTGAAATGATAGCAGCTTTGAGCTTGGCAGAAATACTCTCCTGGTCGTGAAGAACTCCATCGATACGATACCTGACCAAAACCATGTGTCGTCTCGGTTCAATATGGATATCAGATACTCCAAGTTCCAGAGCACGATTGATCACATGGTTCACCAATCGGATAACAGGTGCTTCCGTGGCCATCCCTTTTAGTTGTTCAGGGTCATCCCACAGGGCATCTTCCAAAGATAGGTTAAGAGCATCTGCACTCTCTTCACCTGTCATGTCAGCATCTGCCTCATACCACCTATAAATATACTGACTGACCATTTCGTTGGATGCTTTGTAAACATCTAATTTTTTTGCATAGGCTTTTCTGATAATCTCGCGGGTATTGAAATCCAGAGGGTCAGCCATGATTACCTGAAGTTTTGCCTCAGAATCATTGACAGGAAGAAATTTGAATCTTTTCATAAAATGAACTGGAAGAAGAAGAACAGCAGGAGGGCTTTCAGGGATATCCTTTTCATCCATCTCAGGAGTAGTTGCAGCTGCGGATTTTGAAACAGTGGCAGCATCTGATTCAGAAATAGATGAGGATTCTGATTCAGACATGGCAGTAGCAGGTGATTCCGGCGTGTCAACATCGGCTGATTCAGGAACAGTGTCTGAAGGTGTTATTCCCAACTTACAATATCCTTATCCATTTTATCTTCTCCGCCCTGAGCATTGTCCTGACCATAGCTGAAAAGATCATATTGGCCATGCTCTCCTGGAGAGACATAATTAAACTCGTTGTCCCATGCATCCTTTGGAACTGCTTTGGGAAGGTAGGGTCCATCCCAGTTTTTAAGTTCGCCAGGGTTTTCTCTGAGAGCATTTAGTCCCTCTTCTGTTGTAGGGTATCTTCCGTTGTCAAGGCGGAAGCTGTCAAGGGCGGATCCAAGCAGTTCAATCTGGGTTTTTGTTGTTTTGATTTTGGCCTGGTCAATTTTGCCGAAAAACTTTGGGGCTACCAGTGCGGATAAAAGACCCACAATGATAATTACCACCATGATTTCTATCAGTGTAAATCCTCTTTGATTGAATCGCTTCCGATTGAATCTCTTTTCTTTTAAAGAGCTTGTTTCTATTAAGCAGCTTGTTGCTATTAAACAGCTTGTTTTTTGTGCGATATCTTCCATGTATTATTCTTGCCTCTATGAATATGAGCGAGCCGGCAAGATAATAAACCGGCTCACTGAACTCATTATATTTATTTATATTATTCTTTTACCATGAAAATCCCCTCTGTTTTTCATAATTAGGGGTGGCCGCATAATGGCCATGAAGCTTTATTTATATTATTCTTTTGTTTGCTTTTCTGGCTCTTTTTGTGGCTCTCCTTGAGAGTTTTGATACTCCTGAGCTTTCTGTTTTTCCTGAGCCTGTTTTATCAGTGCTTCAAATTTCTTCTTCAACTCTTCTGCACGTTTAGGATCCTGTATAGGAGCTTGATTCTGACCTGATGCCGAAGCCTGGCCTGGTGCTACGTTTCCGCTTGCACCTGTGGCATTCTGCTGCTGCATCTTCTGAATAACTTCAAGAAAATTTTTCCCTCTATCTGCGTTGCTACCATTGATGCCGACTTCTCCACTATTCCCGTTTTTACCAGCACTGTCATTATCATGGCTGTGAGGAGTCAGGACGTTTTCAGAGCTTCCTGTTGTTTGACCGGCAGGAATGCTGGGATCAGTGATTCTTGCCATGACATTAATTTTTATTTCAGGCTGAATCTTGCTGTCGGTTTCTATAATCAGAACATCGTAATAGGAGCCTGCGTCCTTCTTCAAATTCTCAACAGTAATTGAGTACTCTTTGCCTCCGGAAGGAGCTTTGTCTTCTTTAAGCTCATATTTAATATTTGTTCCTTCCTGAGCACTAAGTTTAATAATTGAAAATTGGTATTTACTTTCCGGTATGATTTTTAACAGAGCTTTTAACTCATCACCAATATTTCCATTAAGCCGCAGAACACTGGGTGTTATGGTGACAAATTTTTCAACATTGCCTGATACGGTAAGGCTAGATTCTGGTGCTTTGCTGTCATTTGTAATAACAGAAATTGTTTTCATCAGTTTGCGTCCACCATAGCCTTTTGTATTAACTTTTATCGATATTTTTCCCTCTCCACCTGGAGGGATTTCTCTTGAATAAGAGACCGTGGTGCACCCTCAACCAGTTTTGACCTTTTGAACCTCAAGCGTATCAGTGCCTTTATTCATAATTATAAAATCATGTACTAATTCAGCACCATCAACTTCAGAGTCGAATTCAAACTTGGGTTCAGGAAAAAACACAGAAGGTGCTTTTGAAGAGTCCTGATTTTTTGCTGAAACCGCTTGTTTTGAAGTCTCATTTTTTTGTTCGGAGTTCTCTTGTTTTAAAACCGCTTTACTTTGATCAGAGGTTTTTTGTTCAACAGTCTCCTTGTTTGCCTCTGTTGTGTTGGCACTGAAACCTGAAGATGCCGCACAGAGAAAAATAATTAAGGAGTACACAAAAATCTTACACATCCCATTCATAACTCAATTCCTTTACGTTGAAATAAAAAAACTTAAAATAAAATTTAACTCTTTAAATTGTCCGCAAATTGCAATGCAAAAAACAGACCCATAAAAAACTGACCAAGAATAATAGCGAAATGGACTTATGTCAATAACCGGCGAATACGCTGCCACCCCTCTTCAGGTATCTGTGCTCCTACAACCTGACAAACTTCATAACCACAGGCAGATGCAATCTCACCGCTTTTTTCTAATGAGTAACCATTAGCAATACCATAAAGAAAGCCTGCTGCCCAGAGATCCCCTGCACCGGTAGTGTCTTTTGGGGATTGATCTGTTTTGGCATAAATCCGTACCACTTCATATGGTATTTCCCCTTTAGTAGCAGCTCTTTTGCTTTTAATACAGTTTGTATTTTTATATGATATATAGCTGCCTCTTGGTCCCACTTTGAGCACTGCTATCTGTACATTCTCAGATAGAGAGTCAAGTGCCTTATGTTCATCTGAAAAGCCGGTATAAGATCTGGCCTCATCTTCATTGGCAATAAGAATATCGACATATTCAGTAATAATATCCTTAAGTGTTGTCTTTGAGGCCTCCACAACTTCAAAACTTGCGAGATCCAGGGCAATGACTGATCCTGCTGCTTTGGCTTTTTTGAGGCATGCAAGCATCAGTTCTGGCTTGAAAAGAAGGTATCCCTCCATTAGAGCTATTGTGCTGTCCATGAACATCTCCTGTGTGATATGCTCTGATTCAAGCTCTGTGGATGCTCCAAGGTAGGTAAACATTGAACGTTGGGCATCAGGTGTGATTATGGAAAGAACCTTGCCTGTCGGGGTGGGCGATGTAAGAAACAGGGTTTTTACATTTAATTTTTTCAGGTTCTCTTCGTAAGATGCACCATAAAAATCATCACCCCGTTTTCCAATAAAACCGGCTTTGCCTCCAAGTTTAGCAATTCCTATAATGGTATTACAGGTTGCTCCTCCTGGTACTACAAGTGGTTTGTTTCTGGTCTTTTTCAGAATCTCTTCGATATCAGAATCTGTTACAAGGGTCATGCCGCCTTTCTTTTTACCAAGCTGAACCAGAAAGCTATCATTTTCATTTATCAGCAGATCAATAAGAGCCGATCCTACGCCTATTATTTTTGAGCTTTTAATACTTTTTTCTAACATTTTAACACCATGTATAAATTTAAAGGTTTTGTCGTCAGCAATGTCAATCTATTGACCATTGGGGGTTTCGGAATAATAAAACTACCCATTCGCACACAGGACAGATGGTGGTGAGCTAATTAATGTTGAGTAGAGTGTTTTCTACGAACTCCCTTGCATCGAAGTTTTTATAGTCATATGATATTATGTCACAACATTAAAGATCATTTATATATCACAACATCAAAGATCATTACAAAATTAAATTTAAGACGGTTATCATTTATTGACAAACCACTATTTGTGGCATAAATTTACTAATTCTAACTTTGACAATACAGAGCCAAAAGAAGTTTTCCTATGCTATTGCCAAATTAACGTTAAAATTATAGATAAGAATCTAAATGTACGCAAATTTGATGGTCTCGTAAAAAGTCTGAAATAGGTGTTTTTTTGCTGTAGTAACCCTTTGATTTTATTAGACGCAGGTTTTAGTAAATTGACTTTTTACGAAGTGATCAAATTTAGAATCAATGCATCACCTATTCAACTAAACTTACTGTTCACCCTATAGTCCAAATATTACCAAACATTATAAGGAGCATAGCATATAATGACAGATACCATTATGGATAATAAAAGATCTTTTTTTACTTCTGAATCTGTAACAGAAGGACATCCTGATAAAGTGGCTGATGCCATCTCGGACAGCATCCTTGATGCCATCATGGCTGAAGATACCAAGTGCAGGGTCGCATGTGAAACTCTCGTGACTACAGGCCTTGCAATGATTGCAGGTGAGATAACCACAAGTTGCTACGTGGATATTCCAGCCATTGTCAGAGAGACTATAAGAGATATCGGGTATCACTCGTCTGACATGGGTTTTGACTGGAGAACATGCTCTGTAGTCACCAGCATTGGTCATCAGTCGCCAGATATTGCTCAAGGTGTTGATGAAGGTGACGGGCTTTTCAAGGAACAGGGGGCTGGTGATCAGGGTCTTATGTTTGGTTTTGCGACTGATGAGACTCCCGAACTTAGGCCCATGCCAATCAGCTATGCTCATAAACTTACCAAGCGGCTTGCACAAGTTAGAAAAAATAGTGCTCTTGATTTCCTGCGGCCTGCTGGTAAATCTCAAGTTACCATTGAATATGTGGATGGCAAACCATTGAGAGTCGATACTGTTGTGGTGTCTGCTCAACATAAACCAGGTATCAGCCATCCAGATCTCAGTGAGGCCATTATAAAAGAGGTTATTAAAAAAGTAATTCCAGCAGATATGATTGATGGTGACACCAAATTTTTCATCAATCCCACTGGTAAATTTGTCATTGGCGGACCAATGGGAGATTGCGGCCTCACAGGCAGAAAAATTATTGTAGATACCTACGGTGGCCAGGGAAGTCATGGTGGAGGATGCTTCTCAGGAAAAGATCCCTCCAAAGTTGACAGAAGTGCTTCTTATATGGGCAGGTATATCGCAAAAAACATGGTTGCAGCCGGGGTGGCAAATAAATGTGAAATTCAGGTTGCCTACGCTATTGGTGTTGCAGAGCCAGTATCGCTGCTTGTTGACTTCATGGGAACAGGAAAAATTTCTGAAACCAGGGCAACACAGATTATTCGTGAAGTGTTTGACCTCAGGCCAGCAGGGATAATCAAAACCTTGAACCTGCTTAGACCCATCTACCGAAAAACATCAGCTTACGGCCACTTTGGACGACATGATCCTGATTTTACATGGGAGCATACAGACAAGGCAGAAGAGATCCGGATTAAAGCCGGACTTTAAATAGAGAGCGGCGTATCTACTGGCTGAGGATGTAATAACTGAAGGACGCAATGAGTTGATAGTATAGGAATTTTCATTTTTCCTTTCATAATATCATTCAAAATATTTTGAATCATCTGTTTCGCAGTAATTGTTGCTGGAGTCAATCTCCTGGACAATAAATTAAAGATTAAGGATTTTATAATGTATCAAAAAAATATAGAAACACCTTTTATGACACTTGACCTTGCCTTGAAAAATAAAGTCAGAGACATTGCCCTTGCCTCGGATGGCCATAAAGATATGCAGTTGTCCGAAAAAGAGATGCCAGGTCTTATGGCAATTCGTAAAAAATATGGAAAAGACAAGCCTTTAAAAGGTTTAAAAATAATGGGCAGTCTCCATATGACCATCCAGACCGCTATGCTCATAGATACTCTGCATGAGCTTGGAGCTGATTTGAGATGGGCAACCTGCAATATTTTCTCCACTCAGGATCACGCAGCAGCAGCTATAGCAGATAAGGGCTCAGCTTCGGTTTTTGCATGGAAAGGAGAAACTCTTGAGGAGTTCTGGTGGTGTACAGAACAGGCTCTTACATGGCCTGACGGATCAGGGCCAGATCTTATTGTGGATGACGGTGGTGATGCTACTCTTTTTGTTCATCAGGGAGTCAAAGTTGAAAATGATCCATCGATTCTTGATCATCAAACTCACAGTGCCGATGAAAAATATTTAATGGAACGACTCAAACATTCATACTCGGCAGATCCACGCAAATGGACAAAAATTGCAGCAAACATAAAAGGCGTATCTGAAGAGACCACTACAGGAGTTCACAGGCTTTACCAGTTAGCTTCAAAAAACGAGCTGCTTTTTCCTGCTATCAATGTCAATGATTCGGTAACCAAATCAAAATTTGATAATCTCTATGGATGTCGTGAATCATTGGCAGATGGAATCAAGAGAGCAACAGACATAATGCTTGCTGGCAAGGTTGTTGTTGTTGCCGGATACGGAGATGTGGGCAAGGGTTGTGCTTCTTCCATGAAAGCTTACGGAGCAAGAGTTATTATCACAGAGATCGACCCTATATGTGCCCTGCAGGCTGCGATGGAGGGATATCAGGTTTTGACTATGGAAGAGGCTGCTTCCCAGGGGGATGTTTTTGTCACTGCAACAGGTAATTATCGTGTGATCAGAGGCGAACATATCAAGCAGATGAAAGATGAGTCTATTATTTGCAATATTGGCCATTTTGACAACGAAATAGAGATGCGTTTTTTAGAAGATAACCCTGCCCATACAAAGACCAATATTAAACCACAGGTTGATAAGTGGACTTTGGAATCAGGTAAATCTGTCATTGTTCTGGCAGAAGGCAGACTTGTTAATCTTGGCTGTGCAACTGGCCACCCAAGTTTTGTAATGAGCAACAGCTTTACGAACCAGACTCTTGCTCAAATTAAACTTGCTACAGAAAAACTTGAAAAAAGAGTTTATACTCTTCCAAAAGAGCTTGATGAAGAGGTTGCAAGGCTTCATTTAGAAATGCTTGGTGTTAAGCTTACAACCCTGACTCAAGAGCAGGCTGATTATATAGGGGTGCCGATAAACGGACCATTCAAACCGGAGTACTACAGGTATTGAATTTACCATGAAAATGCATTCTGATTTTCGTGGTTCGGGGTGGCCACATAACGGCCATGAAAGTTTATATGACTACATATACTGTAATCTATCTTTCTCTGACCAGCTCTTTTTGACCATAATGGACAGGAAGAACAGTAGGAAGCGGATTGATCTATCAGAGAACTGGACTATATAGATGAATGAAAAAGAGATTTCACTGCTTCTCGAAAAAGTTGCCAATGGTTCTTTGTCTGTAAGTAGTGCACAGGCCCAGTTGAATAGAATGGCATTTGAAGATGTTGACGGCTATGCAAGCGTTGATCATCACCGCTCTATCCGCAAAGGGTTTCCAGAGGTTATATTTGGTCAGGGCAAGAGTGTTGAACAGATTATCGGAATCATGACCTCCATGGCAGGTGCCAGTGACGATATGATACTGGTGACACGCATTGGAAGCGAAAAAGCACTTGAGGTTATCAAGACATTTCCAGATGCAACTTTCCATGAAGATGCAAGGATGCTAATATTGAGCAGAAAAGAGCCTGAAATAAAGTCAGAGGGCAATATTCTTGTTATATCTGCTGGCACATCTGACATTCCTGTTGCAAAGGAGGCATTCCTTACAGCCAGATCAATGGGAAATCATGTAAGTACCATCTTTGATGTTGGGGTTGCAGGGATTCACAGGCTCTTTGCTCACAGGACAAGGATTGAAGATGCATCGGTGATTATAGTTGTGGCAGGCATGGAAGGTGCTCTTCCAAGTGTAGTGGCCGGCATGGTGAGATCTCCTGTAATTGCGGTGCCTACAAGTATCGGGTATGGTACAAGTTTCGGTGGAATTACGGCACTATTGGGCATGCTTAATTCATGCAGTTCAAATATTGCAGTTGTGAATATAGATAATGGATTTGGAGCGGGCTATATGGCATCTGCCATTAATCAGATTACGAATAAATCAACTGGCTGATAACTTTTATCTTGACAGACTATGTATGTTTCTATAATTAAACTTCATTTGGTTTAAGAAAAAACATTTAAGATGTTGGTCTTTATTAATTAATTTCAGTTATTATTTATTGTTTTATAATTAATTGATATAGTTTTATAATTCAGTCATGGCTTAAACAGTCATATTAAATTTTACTGGTTATTTATTACGGAAACAATCTCAATGCAAAATATTCTTATTGTCAATGTGCTTCTATCTCTTCTCCTTGTGGAGGTGATTATTATCGCCCTCAGAAGAACGGGCTGACATTGGCATAAGTAGAATAAGATTCTTAAAAAGCCGCTATCAGCCTCCAAAAAGCTGATAGCGGCTTTTTAGTTTTTATAAGATTTTTTCATGGATGACTATCATCAAAAGAGGGGATAAATGAGAAGCGATATAGCAAAAAAAGGGATTGCAAGGGCACCCCACAGAAGCCTTATGAAGGCTGTGGGTTTTACTGATGAAGAGATTGCTCGGCCATTGGTGGGCATTGCAAACTCAGCCAATGAACTGATTCCCGGGCATATGCATCTGGATCAGATTGTGACTGCAATAAAAGCTGGTATCAGGATGGCCGGCGGTACTCCCATGGAGTTTTCAACAATCGGAATATGTGATGGCATTGCCATGAACCATGCAGGTATGCACTACTCTCTTGCAAGCAGAGAGCTGATCGCCGACTCAATTGAAGTATCTGCAATGGCTCATCCATTTGATGCAATTGTCATGGTGCCAAACTGTGATAAAATTGTTCCTGGAATGCTTATGGCAGCGGCTCGTCTGGATATCCCAGCCATCTGCATAAGTGGTGGGCCTATGCTGCCGGGTCGCCATCCTCTAGATAACTCAAAGAAAATTGATCTGATCTCTGTTTTTGAAGCTGTGGGGGCTGTCAAAAGTGGAAAAATGTCTGAATCTGAAATGGAAGCCATTGAAAATGCGGCCTGTCCCACCTGTGGTTCATGTGCCGGAATGTTTACTGCCAACTCCATGAACTGCCTGACAGAAGCCATTGGAATGGGGCTGCCAGGCAATGGCACCGTGCCAGGTCCCATGTCAGAGCGAATCCGTTTAGCCAAAAAAGCTGGCATGGCTGTAATGGAGCTATTGAATCGTAATATCACCCCACGCAAGATCATGACAGAAACAGCATTCAGAAATGCTCTTGCAGTGGATATGGCTCTTGGATGTTCTACAAACACAGTTCTTCACCTGAAAGCAATTGCCCATGAGACAGGGCTTGATATCCCTCTTGAGCTTATCAATGAGGTCAGTTCAAAGATCCCTCATCTTTGTTCTTTAAGCCCAGGTGGCAGTGATCACATTCTGGATCTCTACGATGCCGGAGGAATACAGGCTGTTTTGAAAACTCTTTTTGATGAGGGAATGGTTGATGGTTCTTGCATCACAGCCACAGGCAGAACGGTTGCACAAAATATCAAGGATGTTAAAGTCAAAAATTCAAAAGTGATAAGGCCGGTGAGCGATCCATACCATAAACAGGGTGGGCTTGCGGTTCTTTTTGGAAATATTGCTCCAGAAGGGTGTGTAGTCAAACAGTCCGCTGTCAAGGAGGAGATGCTTCGTCATCAGGGGCCATCAAGGGTATTTGACTCTGAAGAGGCCGCAACAGAGGCGATCATGGCCAACACCATCAATAAAGGAGATGTTATTGTAATAAGGTATGAGGGGCCTGCCGGAGGCCCTGGTATGAGAGAGATGCTCACTCCTACATCTGCAATTGCGGGAATGGGTCTTGATGGAGATGTTGCCCTTATTACTGACGGCAGATTTTCCGGAGGTACAAAAGGGGCTTCAATTGGCCATATATCTCCTGAAGCCATGCAGGGAAGTGTCCTTGCGGCAGTGCAGGAGGGCGATTTGATAAAAATTGATATCCCAGCAAAAACCATTGAACTGCTTGTATCAGAGTCAGAGATCAAAGAGAGACTATCCTGCTGGAAACGGCCTGAGCCAAAAATAAAAACCGGATACATGGCACGATATGCAAGACAGGTTACCTCTGCCGGCAATGGGGCTGTGTTTGCCTGATATTAATATCTTTGACCTGAACTGGCCACAGCCAAAAAGGTTTTCTGATTTTTTGGGTAAACCATCATGTTCCGGGTTAGTTCACATCCGAGTATGAAAACAAGATCTGTTGTCACACTAAACTTTCATGATCTACGGGATTCGGCCACCCAAAGCATGAAAACCATGATCTGTTTTCACGGTAAAGTAAAATAATCTTTTTTGGTAAAAAGAGGAGAAGAAAATGAAACTCAAAGGAGCTCAGATCCTGATGAAAATGTTGATTGATCAGGGTGTGGATACTTTGTTCGGCTATCCTGGCGGGGCAGTTATCGATATTTATGATTCGCTTGCCGATACTCCCTCAATTCGGCATATCCTGGTTCGTCATGAGCAGGGGGCTGTCCATGCTGCTGATGCCTATGCCAGAGCAAAGGGAACTGTTGGTGTAGCTCTGGTTACGTCAGGCCCTGGTGCTACCAATACTGTAACAGGCATTGCTTCGGCATATATGGATTCTATACCGGTTGTGATATTTACGGGTCAGGTTCCTACAGCACTTATCGGAAATGATGCTTTTCAAGAGGTAGATATTGTTGGAATAACAAGACCATGTACCAAGCACAACTATCTGGTAAAGGATATTGATAAACTTGCACGAACCATCAAGGAGGCTTTTCATATTGCTCAAAGCGGCAGGCCTGGCCCTGTTCTTGTAGATTTGCCAAAGGATATCATGGCAGCAACAGCAGAATTTGAGGATCCAGGAGAAATTGATCTAAAATCTTACAAACCCACCTACAATCCTAATAAAAAACAGCTTTCAAAAGTGGTTGAACTGATTAAAGAGTCTAAGCGTCCTCTGATCTTTTCCGGCGGTGGTGTGGTGCTCTCCAAGGCATCCGAAGAGCTGACAAAACTTGCAAGAATGACCAATACTCCTGTCACCGCATCTCTTATGGGTCTTGGAACTTTTCCTGGTTCCGATCCTTTGTGGCTTGGAATGCCGGGTATGCATGGAACCTATCGTGCCAATATGTCTATCAGCGAGTGTGACCTTATGATTGCTGCTGGAGTAAGGTTTGATGATCGTGTCACCGGCAGGAAAGATAAATTTGCATCTGGTGCAAAGATTGTCCAGATTGACATTGATCCTACTTCAATTCACAAAAATGTGGAGGCAACCTGTCCCATTGTCGGGGACTGCAAAAATACTCTGGAGCTTCTGAATTCAATGCTGGAGAGCGAAAATCCTTCTGATATAAAAGGGGACGCTTCTGAACGTCAGGAATGGTTGGATCAGATTGCCCAGTGGAAAGCTACATCTCCTCAAAGATATGAACAGACAGGTGATGTTATAAAACCACAGTATGTTATTGACAGGCTTCATAAACTTACGGACAGCAACACCATTATCACAACAGAAGTTGGTCAGAACCAGATGTGGACTGCCCAGTACTATCATTTTGACAAACCAAACCATTTTATTACATCAGGGGGGCTCGGAGTTATGGGGTTTGGTCTTCCTGCTGCCATTGGTGCAAAAGCTGCCTGTCCTGATAAGCTGGTGGTCTGTGTTGCAGGTGATGGCAGTATCCAGATGAATAGTCAGGAGCTGATGACAGCCATTGAAGCTGATCTTCCTGTTAAAATTGTTATTTTGAATAACCGTTACTTAGGAATGGTGAGGCAGTGGCAGGAGCTTTTCTATGATAAGCGTTACTCTTCAACCAACATGGAAAAGGCCCCTGATTTTGTCAAGCTGGCCGATGCTTATGGTGCTGTCGGCATGAGGACAGATCGTGCTGATGAGGTGGAAACTGTTCTTAAAAACGGTCTTGCCTGTGAAGGGACAGTAATTATGGAGTTCATCGTGGAGCGTGAGGAGTGCGTATATCCTATGGTTCCAGCCGGCGGTGCAATTACCGAGATGATTTTGGTATAACCGGCACGGCCGGAGCTCAGGTATTGCTCTCGGCCACAACGAAAAATGAAAGTCTTATAATTACAGATATCTCAAGAGACTTTCACATAAACAGTGAGGTTCGGAAAATGAGCAGTCAAAAACATATACTGTCCATTCTTGTGGACAATGAGCCTGGAGTTCTCTCAAGAATTGCAGGGCTTTTCAGTGGCCGTGGATATAATATTGAAAGTCTCAGTGTGGCTCAGACCGCAGAAAACAGTGCTGTATCACGAATAACAATGCAGACTACCGGAGATGATCATATCCTTGAGCAGATCACAAAACAGCTTCACAAACTTATTAATGTCATCACTGTAAATGACTTGACCGACAAAAAATATGTCCAGCGCGAGCTGATTCTTATTAAAGTCAATGCAAAACCTGAGCAGAGAGCAGAAATATTGAGGATTGTAGATATTTTCAGGTCAAGAGTGGTTGATGTAGGTCCAGAGCATTATACCATTGAGATGTCAGGAGATGAGGGGAAACTCGAGGCATTTATTGATCTTTTGCGTCCCATGGGAATAATTGAAACCTCTCGTACCGGTTCAATTGCCCTTGCAAGGGAAAAGAAAAAAATAAAATGAAAAAAGCAATATTATACGACACAACATTAAGAGACGGCATGCAGGGTGAAAATATCTGTTTTTCACCTGAAGACAAGATAAAGGTCGCAAAGCGTCTTGATGAGATGGGAATTCATTATATAGAAGGTGGCTGGCCTGGATCCAATCCAAATGCCATGCGTTTTTTCGAGCTGGCAAAAGAGACTGAATTTAAAAACAGTAAAATTACGGCTTTTGGATCAACAAGGCGTGCAAATATTTCTCCGGACAAGGATAAAAACCTTAATGCCCTTGTGGAGTCCGGAGCTCCTGTGGCTGCCATATTTGGAAAGTCCTGGGATCTTCATGTCCAGATCATGGAGATATCTCTGGATGAAAATCTGGCCATGATCAAAGAGAGTGTTGAGTGGCTTAATGCTCAGGGTCTTGAGGTGTTTTATGATGCAGAGCACTACTATGACGGTTATATCAACAACAGTGCCTATGCCATTGAAACCCTTAAGGCCGCATTGGATGGTGGATGCAAAGTGCTTGTGTTGTGTGACACAAACGGTGGAACGCTACCCCATGATATTGAACGAATTACTACAGAGACGATCAATCAGATTCAAGAAATGCGGAGATTTTCAACTGATCAGCACTTTTCAGATACCATAACTTTTGGCATACATGCCCATAATGACTGCGGCATGGCTGTTGCCAACAGCATTTCGGCAGTCCGCTGTGGAGCAGTCATGGTTCAAGGTACAGTCAACGGTTACGGTGAGAGGTGCGGCAATGCGGATCTTACATCAATTATTCCTATTCTCAAGTTAAAGATGAATAATGACTGCATCTCCATGCAGAATCTTAAAAAACTTAAGAAGCTATCCCGTTTTGTAAGTGAAACCGCAAACATGACACCTTTGAACAGCAGACCATTTGTTGGGCACAGTGCGTTTGCACATAAAGGCGGAATTCATGTAAGTGCCGTGATGAAGGAATCAGAAGCCTATGAGCACATGAACCCTGAACTTGTGGGAAGTAAGAGAAGGGTACTTGTCTCAGAGCAATCTGGTGTCAGCAATATCGAGTACAAGGCCAAAGAGATGGGTATTGATCTGGGCGATGATAATTTGCACCGTAAAAGCATAGTTAACACCGTCAAGGAGCTTGAAGATGATGGATATCAATTTGATGTGGCTGAAGGCTCTCTTAAAATAATCATGGAGAAGTTGACCGGACAGTACCAGTCCCATTTTGAACTTGAATCCTTCAGAGTTACTGTTGAAAAGGACAAGGAGAGGCCATGCTCTGCCTATGCAATGATTAAAATCAAGGTGGGTAACACTGTCGAGATAACCGCTGCCGAGGGAGATGGCCCTGTAAGTGCCCTGGATAACGCCCTTAGAAAGGCTCTTACCAATATCTTTCCTGATCTTGATGAGATGCATCTTGTTGACTTCAAGGTACGTGTCATTGAAGGCAGTGATGGTACAGATGCCAAGGTTCGTGTTATTATCTCCTCCAGGGATGAGAACAATATTTTCAGTACAATCGGCGTATCAGAAGATATTATTGAGGCAAGCTGGCAGGCACTTTCCGACAGTTTCCAGTATAAGCTCTCCATGAAAAAAGAGCAGGAGACATAGGCTATTTGCACAAAATAATATCTCCTTTATTCTTACTGCTTCTTCAAGTTTAGATTGATTTGAGATATTTCATTTTTCTAGTGGTTCTTGAAGTTTAAACTGTCGGATGGATTTCAAAGCAATTAACGATTTTAAGTACTTTTCTACCCGACAATAAGACCTTGGAAGAACACTACTCTGAAGAGTCAGATTGTTTGTGATGGTATATAGCGGCTATTTATAAATTTTATATTAAAAATATTGAGGAAAAAATGAATTCAGACAGCCATAAAATTATAATTTTTGATACAACATTACGGGATG
>JADGBC010000001.1 GCA_015231705.1 Desulfamplus sp.
GCCAATACCTCGCTCCGGCCGTGCCGGTTATTAAGAAGAACTTATCGGTGGGAAAATTAAAAAATATGAACTTCATTAAAACCGCAATAGAGCGTCCAGTTACAATAGCTGTTATGGTTATTCTCATTGCCCTCTTTGGTGCAATAGGCCTTATAAAACTGCCGGTTCAGCTTGCACCGGATACAGATCTGCCAGAGATAGAGGTAAGAACAGTATGGCCGGGTGCAAGCCCCACGGAACTTGAGAGTGAAGTTGTTGAAAAGCAGGAGGAGACCCTAAAAAGTCTTCAGAATCTAGTAAAAATGGAAAGCTCCTCGTATAACGACTATTCAACCATAACACTCACTTTTGACATATCCACAGATATTGATACAGCCCTGTTCCGGGTATCGAACAAAATCAATGAAGTTGGAGACTACCCTGACAATGTCCAACAGCCAACCCTCTCAAGCACAGGAGGCTCATCAAGACCCATAATCTGGCTTGTGATGGCCATGAAATCAGGTGATGATCAGAAGATTCTGACCCAGAAATCATTTTTCGAAAATGAGGTTCGTCAGTATTTAGAGCGAGTTGAAGGAGTAGCATCTCTTATGGTTGTAGGAGGCACCGCCGATCAGCTTGAGATTGTGATTGATCCTGAAAAAATGGCAAGAAGAGGCATTACCATCAATCAGGTTATCTCAAAAGTTGTATCGGCAAACAATAATGTCTCCGCCGGCATTCTTGGTATTGACCGTAAAAACTACCGAATAAGAACAGTTGCAAAATTTCAGAACAGTGAAGATCCTCTTGATGTCGTAATTTTTGATGATGGAACACAAAGAATTTTTCTGCGGGATATTGCAACCACCAGAATCGGTTATGAACCTCAGTTCATGTCAGTTATGGAAAATGGACGAGAAGGTATTGTGATAGGGGTTAAAAAGCAGAAAGGTGCCAATGTAATTGAGATAGTCAACAGAGTAAGACAGGAGGTTGACAGGCTGAATAACGAAGTTCTGGCTTCACGGAATATTTATATAAACTGGGCACATGACGAAGCTCCATACATTCTTCAATCCATTGATACCATGAAGAGAAACGTTATTATTGGAGCAATTCTTGCCACTATTGTGTTGCTGACCTTTCTTGCGAGCTTCAGGTCAACAATAGTCATTGGGCTTGCAATTCCAATCTCCGCAGTGGGCACCTTTATATTTCTGTGGATATTTCACAGAAACCTCAATGTAGTAAGCCTTGCAGGTATCTCTTTTGCTGTTGGAATGCTTGTAGATAACTCGATTGTGGTACTTGATAATATTGATCGCCACAGAAAGATGGGAAAACGTATTGCAGATGCAGCTTATGATGGAGCAAGCGAGGTAGTCGGTGCTGTCATTGCCTCAACTCTGACTACAGTTGCAGTATTCCTTCCTGTTATTTTCATAAAGCAGGAGGCGGGTCAGCTTTTCAGAGATATTGCTATTGCCATTACCTCATCAATTCTGTTAAGCCTTTTAGTATCAATTACAGTAATCCCATCTTTCATGCACCTGCTTTACAAAAAATCAAAATCAGAGTTTGATCCTGATATTGATTCTTATTTAAAAAGAACTCCTGACAATAAAAAAAGAGGCAAAAAGAGTATTATAAGCCTGCTCACCAGTGCTATAGGGGGCCTATTTCTTGGCATAATCATGGGAATTTCCAGTATGTTTCAAAAAAATATCTTTACCCGCCTTCTGTGTATTGTAAGCTTCACAGCAGTAGCTATTTACACAGCAACCGCTCTTATGCCAAAAGCTGAATATCTTCCACAGGGTAACCGAAACTTTATTATGAATATTCTGGTTCCAGCACCTGGTTATTCCGCAGCAAAACGGAAAGAGGTTGGTAAATATATTTTTGAAAAAACAGATGAATTCAGAAAGCCAGGAAACCATGATCTTCCTCTTATAAAAAACGTGTTTTATGTCTCATCAGACTGGATATCACTCTTCGGCGTAATTGCAAAAGATGAGTTTGAGACCCAAGCAAGCCGTTTCATTCCTGCAATGAATAAAATTATCAACTCTCTTCCCGGAATGTTTGGAATAAGTATTCAACCCGGAATCTTTGAATCTGGTATTGGAAAGGGACGCACCATTGATCTCGATATCTCCGGAGAGGATATGGACAACATTGTAAATGCCGGAAGATTACTGTTTGGTGCGGTAGGCAAAGCAATGCCAGGATCTCAAATAAGACCGATCCCATCTCTGGAGATATCCTATCCGGAAGGTCATGTTGTGGCTAACAAACCAAAACTTGCCGCAAGTGGCCTGACAGAGCAGGAGCTTGGAATCTATGTGGATGTTCTAATGAACGGCAGAAAAGTTTCGGAATTTGGACCTGAAGGCAAAGACAGAATTGATCTTGTTATAAGGGGGGCTGAATCGGAGTTTAAAACACCCGAAGATATTCTAAATACCTACATTGTAAACAACATCGGGCAGCAAATCAGGATGGCCGATGTTGCCGCGATAAAATATGAACGAGGAATGACCCAGATTGACAGACTTGAAAAAAAGAGAAATATCCGTCTTGAGATAACCCCTCCCGGGGTAATCCCTCTGCAAACTGCGATTGAAACTATCAGGAAAACAGCCGACGATCTTATCATGGAAGGAAAAATAAATGATGTTAAAATCAACCTTGGGGGTAATGCAGATAAACTAGAAGAGACCTTTAATGCACTCAAATGGAATCTTCTTTTAGCTCTTATTATTACCTATCTTCTTATGTCGTCCCTGTTTGAGAATTTCTTCTATCCGTTCATAATAATGTTTAGTGTACCTCTGGGTGCTGCTGGTGGACTTGCCGGTCTCAAACTTGTCAATATGTTTGTAGCACCTCAACCTCTTGATGTGCTTACCATGCTTGGGTTCATCATTCTGATCGGAACTGTTGTTAATAACCCCATCTTAATTGTCCATCAAGCACTGAACAATATAAGATTTGGTGGAATGTCAAATATTGAGGCAATTTCTGAGTCGGTAAGAACCAGGATAAGACCCATATTTATGAGCACTATGACAAGCCTGTTTGGACTTCTTCCACTTGTACTGGCAACCGGTTCAGGAAGTGAGATGTATAGAGGTATCGGCAGTGTTCTACTTGGAGGGCTTGGTTTATCTACAGTTCTTACACTGTTTGTCATTCCTGCAATTTTAAGTTTTTTCATAGGGTTTGAGAAGAGACAAGCCAACACCCAATACTAATATTTAAAATGAACTGCTGTTTTTTCAAGGTTTAGCTGTCGAGTGAAAACGTCTTGGCACAATTGATTCACCTTAAAATGTCGGGTGGATTTTTAGGTTGTTTAATGTTTCGAGTTGTTTGTTACCCGACATCTAAACCTTAAAAGAACAACCTAAACCTTAAAAGTACACCAGACTATCCAGGAGAATTTATAATGAGTAGCTTTATGAACAAAATTATATTGTGCACGATTTCATGCGTCATTATAACAGGGATAACAAAGATTAATTTTCTACACTCGGGTAATGTAGCATACTCTCAAACCCTTGAAGAGCTTCAAAAAAATGCATTTGAAAATCGAGAGATTGTAAAGAGATATCTAAATGAACTTGAGATAAGGAAAGAGAGGGTCAAGGAGATAAAGGGTGAATTTCTGCCTGACCTGGGTGTGGGTTATACCCTGAATCAATTGAACCATGACACTGTTACAGGTGAAAGAACGCAAAACGATACTCTCCAGACATCTCTTTCGTGGAATGCTTTTTCAGGGTTCAGTGATTACTACAGGCTTAAATCTGCTGAGATCATGACTAAATATAGCACTGAAATGGTCGAATCCACCCGACAGGATATCTGCCTGAATGTGGCATTACGTTTTCTTGAAGTTTACACGGCTCTTGAAAACCTGAAAGTAGCGAAGAATGAGATAAAACTCTATAATGACCGTCTTCGCCAGATTGAACTCAAATTCAAGGTTGGAGTTCTGAAAAAAAGCGATGTACTGAAGGTTAAGGTTGAGAGAGATAATGCTCTACAGGCAGAAAGGCGGGTAAGAGCACTTGTGGATACAAGCCTTAATAAGCTTGCATATGAATCAGGAATTGAAATACCAATAAACACAGAGCTGAATCCGACGTTGAATAAAAATTTTTTAGAAAACAGTCCACTTGATTTCTCGCTGTTTCAGGTTCTTCCGGAAAAGGGTAGTTATCAGACGCTTGAACCTTTGCTTATTAAAAACCGAAGTGACCTGAATGCCCTTAAACACACTCTTAAAGCATCTGAAATGGGTGTAAAAGCTTCTAAATCAGCCCTTTATCCAAGAGCGGATATTTCATTGTCTTACGCGTCACATACCAGAGATGATTTTTTCATAAAATCCATAGAAAACAGCGATGACGAAATAAGGGGTCAGGCCACCATATCAATGAACATTTTTGACGGAATGCAAAAATACTCAAGGATAAATCAAGCTCTCCTTGAAAAAAAGAGTATCATGCATGATATACGCGAGCTTGAAAACAGCCTGAAAACGGCTCTAAAAAACACATTGATTGAGACAGACGTGGCGTTTGACAATCTTGCAGTTGCAGCCGCAGGGACAAAAGAGGCCGAAGAGAACTTACGGGTAACAGATCTTGGCTTTGAGCAGGGAATCGGCACATCTTCAGATGTCCTTGATGCCATCTACAATCTCTCCAGAGCACGATTCAATGAGATAAATGCCCATACACAGGTTTTTGCCAATGATTTTCAACTTAAACGGCTGATTGAACATTTTTAACATTTTTAATATCTCTTTGAATCAATAGCCCAATAATGACAATTCAAGAAGCATAAGCAACTTAGCTACAATTGTCTATGTATTGAAATTATTCAATTAAACAATAACAAAAAAGCCTGAAACAGAAGAACTATGTTTCAGGCTTTTAGATTTGAGTTGTCAGACTCACATGAAGTCTAAATTACAAAAGTTGCTTATTGAGTCGCTTAGAAAGTCAGTGTCAATCTGTGGAACAGGGCATATACTTGTGGATCAACTGTAGGATCTTCAACACCACCGCTTGCACGAGTCGTCCAGTAGTCACCGCCATCAAGGTATGCGGCAATGGCTTTGTAGGTGAGGTTGTCTGCAAGTTTCCATGTAAATGTGAAATCATACTCCATACCCTGATCATCATCATATCCAGGCCCCTGGGGAACATCGTCAGCTTTTGACATTGCACCTATGAAACCAAGAGTAATGGCATCTGTAATGGCATAATCAAGGCCTGCATAAATCATCTGATAGCCATCAAGCATCGCAGTTGAGGCGGTCGCAAAACCAGTACCGACATGGTTACCCACGCCGTTTCCAAGGGAACTGTTCATACCATGATAATCTGAATTCAGAATAAAAAGTTTTTCCCAATCCACACCAGGAGAGACAAATCCCATACACTCTATATCGGTATCATCATTATTGGCATCGCCGGAGGAGTGTGCAAATCCGCCAAGCACATTTATAGGAGACAGATCATAGTCACCTTCCACAAAATATGCAAACGCTTTAACATCACGATCTACCGCATTATATCTATCATCATATGTTATAGTACCAAATACATAATCAAGTTCCGCTTCAATACTTAAATCACCAAATTTTCCCTGAAAAAATGGAGAAAGAAGATAGACTTTGCCGTCATTGGTGGTGCCTCTTTCTTTCATAGTCATCAAAGAGGAGGTAGCCATATCATTTGGCCAGTCAGCATTGATTTTAGCAGCAGCAGCCTGAGCAGCAGCAGCATATTGACCAGCCATGGCGAGATTACCGGCAGCCTGAGCAGCAGCAGCAGCTTTTGCTGCACCCTGAGCTGTCAGAGCGTTAGTGGCATTGGCACTGTACCATCCACCATAAGTAGCCATGCTGTCTGGAGCACCACTGGATGCAAGAAGACTTCTGTAAGAAGCTTTGTTTATATTGTTGTCATACGAAGATTCCAGGTCATTAGTGGCATATACCTGACCAGGATCCTGAAATTTGTTAAAATTATAAAATGCGGACAAAAGGCCAGTTGCATATTGTTCGTTTTTGAAAACCGCACCAAGATAGTATTTATCGTTATCATCATCTCTCATCTTGTCATTTTCGGTCACTTTTTCAGCAACTCCGACCAGATAGAGCTTACCATCTCCAACTTCAATTGGGACAGTGTATTTGATTCTGTCTGTATCAGATTCGTCATCGCAGAATGTAGTACCCCATGTAATACCCTTCATCCTTCCAACTTCAAACATACCAATTGGGCTGATGTATGTAAGGTAAGCTCTGTCAAAATCGATATTATCATCATCTTCATTGCCGTCAAAAGCGGAATCTTTTGAGCTTAGCACTTTTTCCAGGGCATCAAATCTTGTGGTAAGTTTTAAATGATCACTCACTTTAAAGTCTGTCTGAACACGCAGTCTCATCTGTCTGTAATCAACTGTGTCATCACTATCAAGCATGTTTACGCTGGAATTCAAAATACCCTCAACATAGAACTCTCCACTGAACTCAGTTTCAAGGGCAGCTACAGGCATTGCCATGCCCATAACAAAAATACTCAACACTGCAAAGAGTACAACCTTTTTCATCTTTTTCTCCTTTTTCTCCTGGTTAATTAATAAAATACGCATATATGTTCTAAGCACACCAAAACATATATGCATAACTGTAGGCATATCAATAACTGCAAGCATATCAAAAAATATTAAGGATTTTTCTTACACACAGGATGTTGAACTTGTCAAGCGTTTTAACAGATGAACAGCGTTATTTTGATTGGCTAACTATTTTTTGAATAAAAACCGTACTGTGCGTTTTATTCATAACCAAACCAGTTTCTGCAACAACCGAATAGATAATCTCGGGATAGCCGTCTCCATCCATATCAATAACATTAAAATCAGAAATATAGCCTGTGGAAGAATTTGTGTGCAACAGATCAACCATTGAACCGCTCTTCCATGCCATAACATTTATATTGCCACTGGTGAATTTCCGATATCCAGAAAGATACCCTTTGGCAACATCCTCATTGTTGACAGTTATAATCTCCTCGATGCCATCATGATTAATATCTGCAACAATAACCCTGTGGTTTATGTAAGTCCTGGTTTTCAACTGATTTTTACCCATATCCTGTTCAATAAACTGGGCTGTTGATCCAAATGACCGTGTGCTTTTCCACTCTCTGGTCCCACGATCATCTCCTAAATTCAAAAAGCCTGATCTGTCAAGCCAGATAAAATAGCGGCCATTGCTGCCCATATTGCCATCAATCTGTACCTTAGCGGGTGAAAATCCGAATATCTCTGAATTGGCAGCATCTATTTTGTCCAGCTTTGCAATGGAGTTCCCACTAACAGAAAGTGCATAAATCGAATCAGAAAAAGGTTCATCATGACCCCTTTTCTGACCAATAAGTTTAGCTTTTCCATCATAATTTACCACTCTGAAATACCAATCGGCATCTTTTGCAATCGGTTCAAATTCTCTTCCATTCCACTCCAGAACATATGACTTAAGATAGTTGTTTTTGCCGACAGCAGTTACAAACAGTTCGCTTCGTCCATTATTATTAGAATCAACGGCATCTATAGCTATATTTCTGTTGTAATATTCACTCTTATACTCTCCTTTTTTCACAAGGGTATTATTGGAAAAGACAAAAAACGAGACTGTGTGATCGTCAATCACAGTAAAATCAATTTTTCCATCGCCATCAATATCTGCAGTTGCCATACCGATAATTTCCATATTTAATTTCCGGCTCATGAGAACAGGTGAGTCAGAATGAGACATGATCATACCCTTTGAGGCTGAAGAGATACCACTTTGTATCGACTCAGACTTACTGCTTTGAGATACCCCTTTCATCGAATCAATCGGCAATGCAGAACCATCTTGAGCCGTTTGATTGTTATTTGTGTTAATAACGGCCTGCCCATCTGCCAATGTACTTTTAGTGCTTGAATCAAGCACATTGTTAGAATTGGTTCTGACAGAGCCAGAAGATTGGCCATTAATAGCAGCCCTTGCTTTTTCCGAGATGGCTAAAGCATGATTCATAATATCACCCATACCAGTACCTGAGACAGTGATATATTTAGGTTGTTCAGGCTGGATAACCTCTACAAGCTTTGCATCGCTGCTGACACTATCTCCTGCAATGGTCACAGTTCCTGTCAAGATAAAGTCCACCCCATGCAGTTCAGTGATGCCAGCGATCTTTTTAAGAATTTCGGACCCGCTCAAGTCAAGTCCGTACTCAGATGGCAGGCGATCCAGGCACCTGACCTCAATTTTGTCATCAGCTGCAATTCTGCTGCAAAGCATTTTACCCATTCCCTTGCCAATAAAACCAGCATCCTCTTTTGCCATCACTTCAAAGGGGAATACTGCAATTCTTTTAACTTCCGTATTCGCCCCATGGCTGCTGTTAGGATTAAACAGCATAGTAGCAATAAACAAGATGGCGACCATATTAAATTGAACACCGTATTTTCTCATTAATTTATCTCTCACAAACTTAAATTATTATTTTAAAAAAGTACCTGACAAATATCTGATGTTTTTTAGCAATCGGATCTGACACTATATAATAGACCGCTAAAAGTCAATAAACTCTGATTCAAAACAAATTACTCTTCAAATTATCCCTTGCCAAATCCTGGATCTGTTATTAGAATGCCCTCCCAATGGACATAAATGGCCTGTTAATTTCTATCAAACGCTCATGGCCGGATTCCCCAGGCCACGCCGAAAAACCATGAAAATCAAAATGTATTTTCATGATAAATAGAAAAAGGCATTAACGATATACAGGAGAACGCATTGAAAAATACAAATGCAATATCTGGCAGATCTACAAGATTATCTGGTTTCTTTACAAAATCTTATCAGATGAGAAATGCTGTTTTTATTATGGTTATGGCATGCTCACTTCTATTCTCATCTTTTTTGACTTCGACGTCAGCACATGCACAAGCGGTAAAAATTGCCGTCCTGCCTTTTGAGATAAACGCAGAACAAAATCTTGATTTTCTCAAAAATGGGATCCAGGATATGTTAAATTCTCGGCTCTCTTTTAAGGACGAAATTATAGTTATTGACAAAGAGCGTGTGGAAAAAGTGGCAGGAAGCATAAAAGGTTTTACAGGTGAAAATTTTGCCCTACTCGTAGGAGGTCAACTTAAAGCTGATTTTGTAATCAATGGCAGTATAACCGTTATTGGCAACAGTACCAGCATTGATTCAAAACTTATTGATATTTCAGGAAAAAACCCTCCCATATCCTTTTTCAGACAGAGTGAGGATCCAGGCGGTGTCATACCTGCTATCAACCAGTTTGCCACAACCATAAACGAGACTATCTTTAATAGAAGCAGTGGCACAGATCAAAAGCAGGTAATGGCAATCACTGATATGCAGCCTAACATCAGCACAAGCGAATCTAGATCTTCATCAGCACTGACCGCTGCACCCATTCAAAACCATCAACTAAATTCCAGCTTTATTGTCAAAAATCAGGATGCGTCAACAGCTACTGATCAGGTTGGCAGCCCAAATCCCGAATTTTCTGTCACCAGTAATGCTCGTACCAACAAATCAAGTGCATGGAAAAGTCCGACCTTCAAACATCTTATTAACGCCATATCTCTTGGTGATACAGACAGAGATAATCTAACTGAAACGGTATTTGTATCTGATCACTCTCTTTATATCTACAGATTTTCAGATAACCGTTTTATAAAAACTGCTGAACCTGCCAAAAGTAAATTATCGACCTATATCGGAGTTGACGTGGGTGATATAAATGGGAATGGTATTGATGAGATTTTTGTCACAAGCCTGAATCCTGACAAAAATATGCCAAACTCTTTTGTAATTGAATACAATGGTAGCAAATATGTAAAAATTGCCAAGAACATGCCGTGGTATTTTAGGGTAGTCAGGACTAAAAATGGGGATAAGGTACTGCTGGGCCAAAAGCAAAAATCCAATAAACAGAATATATACTCATCCCCGATCTATAAAATGAGATGGAATGGGACTGAATATGCTCCAGATCAGAAAGTTCTTGAATCTGATAGGGCTAATGTTATTGGCACATTGTTTGAGGATATCACCGGAGATAAGACTTCGACCATATTAGCCTATAACCAGGCTGAACATCTGACTCTGTACAGCAATAGCGGCAATGTACTCTGGAGAGATGTTAACAGTTCCGGCGGAAGTATGAATTACTTCCAGCTTCCGAAAGAGAGCCCGAGTGATGATCCTGAGCTTGAGTATTTTCCCTTACCTGTAATAGCTGCTGATATCAACGGTGACGGTAACATGGAAATTCTCTATGCATTGAACAACGATGTTACGGGTGGCTATTTAAGCAAATTCAAAAAATACAATAAAGGAGCTATTAATTGTAGTTTTTGGAATGCATCAGGTCTTTCATTGCAGTGGTCAACTCCAGAGCAGCCAGGAAGAGTAAGTGGATTTGTTATTGGAGACTTTGACAATGACGGGGCAGAGGAACTTGTGATTTCCAATGTCATCAAAGACGCTTTATCCACATTTGCAGATTCGGAAAGCTCAATTATTGTTTATGAACTAATGCAATAACTGGGGATAACCAGAAATAAAGATGCGTTTTTGCAAAGAATACCAGATAGATCAAGGCATCAGAGGATTTAAGCTTGGGTGGTCTTTTGCTGGGCCTCCTCTGATGACAGTCTATTGCTACTTTTTTGGCCACATTATGATTGATACCGGCCAGTCTCATATGAAAAATGAGGTGGTCAGTATTGCCATTGCCAATGGTGTAGAGAGCATCTTCCTGACCCATCATCATGAGGACCACTCAGGAAATGCTGCAGCCATTCACAGTTCTTTGGGAGCTTCGGTTTATGGTCATTCTTTGAGCAGAGAAAAACTGAAAAGTTCATACCCCATCCTTCCCTACCAAAAATATGTCTGGGGAAAGACAACTCCTGTTAAGATAGATCCTTTTCCTGAAAAAATCGAAACAACTCTTGGCACAATGGTGCCTATTCACACCCCTGGCCATTCAAAAGATCACACTCTTTTCCTCCTACCAGACAAGGGGATCTTGTTCTCAGGAGATCTTTATCTGGCTGACCGGATAAAATTTTTCAGATCTGATGAGAACCTGGGTGAGCAGATTGACTCTTTAAAAAAAGTTACAAAATTAAATTTTGACCTATTGCTTTGTGCCCATAATCCCAAGCTAAAAAATGGCAGAGAACATCTATGTTTAAAGTTGGGATTCCTGGAAAATTTTTATGGAGAGATAGTTGATCTATGGGTGAAGGGATGGTCGGCAAAGCATATTTTCGATTTTTTAAAACTCAAAGAATCATACTTTATAAAATACTTCTGCTGTGGCAACGTAAGCATGCTAAACGGTGTAAAATCTGCCATCCGCCATTATGAAACCTATCAGCAACACAATTAGAATAGACCACTCTTGCACTCTAATAAATTACAAAAATGGATTCTATATGACAATCTGATTCTTTTTTGTAAGAAAGATCATGTGTCATATACTTATATTGCCGACCTAACAACCTCTATATGCAAATCGTTCCCAAAGAACCAAAGGCATATTTTATATCTCTGAACAAGAACACAAGCAGCGTCACTGTAATTATTGTCAGATAATAAATTCCTGAATATGAAGAAGACAAGCAGCTTCCTCTCAATTATTGTGAGTTCAACATTCCTGAAAAATACAAAATCACACTTCAAATCAAATCGATCAAAACACCCTGACTCTTTTTATGTAAAAGTCTCTTTAAATAGCTGTGCTTATGTGACTTTCATTCTTCGTTGTGGCCGAGAGCCAATATCCCGCTCCGGCCGTGCCGGTTATTACAAGCTCTCCTTCTATTATTTTTATTTTTAATACAAGCACTGGCATAAATACTGCTTTAAAAATATTCATAAGAAGAACAATGAACGTAAAAAAACATAAGGAGAAAACAATGAATACTTTACGAGTTAACCACAAAAACGGCACATTGGAAGTTCTGGCAAAAATAATGAACAGCTATGCAACAAAATATGATTGCACTATAAAATACAATGCTAAACACAATGCACTTGATTTTCGTGGAGAGGATATCCATAAACATGCTATCGCCCATGAGACATTAATCATATTAAACTCAAATTAAACCGAAATGTTATCTTCTGGCCATCCGGTCAAATAGTCAAATAAGAATAGTTTTTTACATTAACCATAGGCATTCTTCATATTACCGAAACGTAGCTGACATTTTTTTCAAAGGATTCTCTAAAAGAGAGGATATTCTTTGAAAAAAAATCAACCACTAAATGAAGGATGCCATTTTTTTTTATCTTGACATTGGTTAAAACCATCTATAAATGGAGAAGCTTACAATCGTTCAATAATACTAATTAGATACAAATTAAATACTAATGATAATTATGACCAATTCAATTCCCGCAATAAATCCCGTTCTTAATTCAAACTCTGTGATGACAAATATAATCAGCCGACTGGATTCATTAACTCCAAAGGGGCGAATTCTTGGCAACTATATCATGCAAAACCCCACAAAAGCTGTATTCATGACCATCAAAGAGCTTGCAGAAACCTGTAAAACCAGTGAAGCAACAGTCATTAGATTCATAGACAGTTGCGGATATAAGGGGTACAGCGAGTTTCAACAGGCCCTAAAAGGCTTTCTCGATACCGGACTTACCCTCCTTGACAGAGCAGACCTCAAAGGAATCCAAAAACCTGACATAAACCGCCTAAACCATGTTGTACTTGAAGAGATGAGCAATCTCCAGTATCTTTATGAATCAATTGATATTCAAAAACTCAATGCGGTTGTAGATTACTTAGTTCAAAATCCCAGCGTATATGTGGCAGGCTCAAGACTCTCTTACACCTTTGCCTATTTCATGGGATGGGCTCTTACCCGTATCCGAAAGGGAGTCACAACTATTAAAGGAAGTGATACCACTGCCATTGATCAGATAGCCAATGCCCCTATAAACAGCCTCGTAATAATGGTTGCCACAACAAGATATCCAAACGAACTTATAAAACTTGGAAAATTCATTCGCAGAGAAGGCCACACTCTTATTCTAATCACAGACAATACAATGTCTCCCATCATTCAGTTTGCCAATTTTTTTCTTGTAGTTCCAATGAATTCAATACCATTCATTGGTAATACATCAAATATGCTCTGTGTTATTAAATATATTATTCAGGAGCTGGCAAGCAGGCTTGGTGAAGATCTGAAAACCCATCAACAAAAACTTGAACAGATCTATCTGGAAAATGATATCCTATTTAATCTTCATGCATGATATATTTACAGAGTAAATAGGCTCTTTTACTGCTATTTTTATTGAGTTTAACTTCATGAATGATAAAAAAACGGGTTTAATGGAAATTATAAATATCAGTTCTGCAAGATGGCAGACTCAGTTAAAAAATGTTATTCACACACACTCTCAATTATCAGATAGTTTAAATTATAGTTTAAATTATCGCACAAGTAACCATATTACAACACACTCTCCTGATATTGATGCCTCTGCTTTGAAAAACTCTATCAACAAAGATATCCTGGAAAAAGTTATTGAAAAATATCCAATGCGTATCACCCCATACTATCTTTCACTGATCAGATCTGTAGGGGATGCTATCTGGAAACAGGCTGTGCCTGATGTTTCCGAACTATTGGATACCGTTAATATAGATGACCCTCTCCATGAAGAGCCACAATCCCCAGTTCCCTCAATTATCCACAGATATCCTGACAGAGTTATCTTTCTCGTCTCTAACATATGTGCAATGTACTGCCGTCATTGTATGAGAAAACGCAAAGTTGGAATCAATAATACCTTATCACCAATTAACAGAGTCGACAAATCAACACAGACACACTTTCCAGATCATTTGTCATATTCACATAATATAAACAACTATGATGAACTTGACTGGACTGATAAGAAAAAAAACTATATCTCCCAGGGACTAAGCTATATTGGACAAAATAAAAATATACGGGACGTTATTCTTTCCGGTGGAGATCCTCTGATGTTAAGCACAGAAGATCTTGACAGAATTCTTTTCAGCATAAGACAGTTTGACCATGTAGAAACTATAAGGATTCATACAAGAGTTTTGTGCACCCTGCCCTTTAGAATCACCGAAAATCTTGCTTCCGTACTTGAGAAATACCATCCTATTTACATCAATACACACTTTAACCACCCTGCTGAAATCACCGACGAAGCAGCTACAGCATGCTCAATGCTTGCCCGTGCCGGTATCCCGTTAGGGTGTCAGACGGTGCTACTTCGTGGGGTTAATGACACACCTGAAATTATGACCGATCTGATGAGAACACTGATAAAAATCAGAGTAAAACCATACTATCTTCACCACCCGGATGCAGTTGAAGGGACTGCACACTTCAGACCATCTCTTAAGGTGGGGCTTGGCATAATGAAGGCACTCAGAGGCTCTCTCACCGGCATTGCCATACCTCAGTATATGATTGATCTTCCTGGAGGCTATGGAAAGGTGCCGATGCTTCCTGATTATATAAAATCAAAAGATGATAACAAAGCCGTAGTAGAAAACTATCAGGGAAAAACCTGTGAGTACATATTTTAATTTCCTTGACTCGATCGTACAATTATTATATTTGATCAGTATTAATTCAGGCAAGAAGCCTGTTGCTGTGAAAAAAACTTTATTGAGATATCAATAGCAAAAAATAATCACATAATAATTCTAAATTAACAAAACCACGAAGGTTTGCGTACATGTTTGTGCCGGCTTTACGTGGTTTTTTGTTTTAAACCTAACGTAGAGCAAATACACGACACATAGCCGTAATTTTTAGGCTTTAACCTTTCAAACTACAAGGAATAACAGTTATGCATATGGCAGATGCTTTGATCTCTCCGGCAGTTGGAGGAACAATGTGGGCGGTAAGTGCGGGGTTAATTGGACACTGTTCAAAAAAGGTAAAAAATGAGATGGATGATCAGAAAATACCCTTGATGGGTGTTATGGGAGCCTTTATTTTTGCGGCTCAGATGATCAATTTTACCATACCAGTTACCGGCTCCAGCGGCCATCTTGGAGGAGGAATGATTCTATCCATTCTTCTTGGACCTCATATTGCTTTTCTCACAATGGCATCAGTGTTGACTGTACAGGCACTTTTTTTTGCGGACGGAGGGCTTCTTGCATTGGGATGTAATATTTTTAACCTGGGTTTTTTCCCATGTTTTATTGCCTATCCTCTGATTTACAAAAGAATAGCCGGGAAGAACCCAACCAGGAAAAATATTTTGACAGGTGCCCTCATAGCAGCCATTGCAGGATTGCAGATGGGTGCTTTTGCTGTCGTTATGGAAACTGTCCTGTCAGGTGTCTCAGAATTGCCTTTCAGAACATTTCTATTATTGATGCAACCTATACATCTGGCCATTGGTACTGTAGAGGGCTTGACAACAGCGGCAGTGGTCTTTTTTATCTGGAGAGCCAGACCTGAAATCCTGAATGCAGCTGCATCTTCTGCCCCTATTGGAGGCATTTCAATAAGGAGTGTCCTGACTGGTATTGCTGTTGCTACCTTAATAACTGGTGGGACATTAAGCTGGTTTGCCTCATCCAATCCAGACGGTCTTGAGTGGGCAATGTTTAAAACAGCTGGAGTAGAAGAACTTGAAACTTCTCATAACCTTCATCTCTCATTGTCAGAAGTACAGAAAAAGACCGCTTTTCTGCCGGATTATGGATTCCAATCAGACGGATCAGAGTTGTTACTCAATGAAAAGGAGAACTCTGAAGAATATGGGGGAACTGCTGCAACAACGGAAGCTAAAAAACATGAAGCTTCATCATGGCCTTCTATTGACTCAGGAACATCTGTTTCAGGGCTTATAGGAGGGTTACTGACGCTGACTCTGGCTGTTGCAATAGGGTTCATTTTGAGATACAAAAAATCCAACGTTTAAAAATAGATATGGCAAATCTTCAAAACAATCTGTTCGATATATTTTATATGGATACCCTTGCATCAGGAGAGACCTGGCTACACAGGCTAGATCCTAGGGCAAAGGTACTGACAACCCTGATCTTTGTTGGGACAGTGGTATCCTGCGGAAAATATGAAATTTCGATGTTAATTCCATTTACACTGTATCCTGTTGCTATAGTCGCTTTGGCAAATCTTCCGGTTCTATATATTATTAAAAAAATGACTCTACTCATGCCTTTTGCATTTTTTATAGGAATATTCAATCCTATTATGGACAGAGCTGTTATTTTAAAAATAGATTTAACAGACATTTTTGTATGGATGGACAGTATTGGTTTGAACAATCTCATGGGGTTAATTGACATTATCGGGCTGAAGGGTATAGTGGGAACCATTGATGTCAGTGGAGGATGGATTTCATTTTTTTCTATCATGATGCGTTTCTGTCTGACTGTAGGGGCCGCACTGATACTGATATGCACCACTGGTTTTGACTCTGTCTGTATGGCACTTCAAAAATTTGGAGTGCCGAGCCCTTTCATTGCTCAACTTATGTTTTTATACCGATATATGTTTGTGCTTATTGACGAAGCATCCCGAATGGTAAGGGCAAGAGCCCTACGCACTTTTGACACCGGGCATATGAAGCTCGACCTTTTTGCACCCATGATCGGCCAATTGCTACTGAGAACTCTGGATCGTGCACAGAGGATTCATCTTGCCATGTGCTGTCGAGGATTTGACGGCCATATTCATATGGTGAGAAAAATGGATTTAGGTATGTCGGAGATACTTTTTACTATTGGATGGTTCTTTGCGTTTGTTATATTCCGAATGTATAATATTCCTATAGGGCTTGGCAAATTTCTTTCGGAGATTCTCTGATGAGCCACCACATTGTTCAAGCCGACAATTTACACTATACATATCCAGATGGTACATTAGGATTAGATAACATCAATTTCAAGATTCATCATGGAGAGTCTGTAGCATTGGTGGGCTCAAACGGGGCTGGAAAATCAACTCTGCTGCTACATCTCATCGGCTGCCTTACACCCACCAGAGGAGATATCAGAATTGGGGATTACCCTCTAAACAAAAAAAATCTGAAGTCTATCCGTAGATCTGTCGGCATGGTATTCCAAGATCCAGATGACCAGCTTTTTATGCCGACAGTATTTGATGATGTGGCTTTTGGCCCAATCAACCTGGGGTTACCTGAGGCAGAGATTGAAAAACGAGTCACAGCTGCACTTGAGACTGTGGGAGTGCCTCATCTTATCAAAAGATCGCCCCAAAAACTCTCAGGAGGAGAAAAACGCTCTGTTGCCATTGCAACAGTTCTTGCCACCACACCGGACATTCTTATTATGGATGAACCCTCATCGAATCTGGATCCAGCTTCACGCAGAAGGCTCATTCATCTTCTCAAAACATTTACACATACCAAAATAATTGCAACCCACGATTTGGATATGGCTCTTGAGATTTGTGGACGCACAATAGTACTAAACAATGGTAAAATTGTTGCTGATGGGCAGACAATACAGCTGTTTCAGGATGTGAAACTGCTGGAGATGAGCGGACTTGAAAAACCTCTAACAATGCAGGGATGCCCCGTATGCTCAAAGGAGCACCCCCCTGTTATCGCCAGATAAAGCCTCGCCGTTATCTGTTTCTAATTCTTATATTGATAATTTTACCGGATTTATCAAGATAGGCAGTACCCACAGCAATTTCCCGACCAGATGATTTGCTCACGATTACAACCTCTTCCTCAAATGTCATTCCTGTGAATTGTTTTTCATCAGCTTGCTTGTTTGATATCTCTTCAGAGACTGAAGAATCATTTTCTGATAGATTTTTCCTGGAGGGATTTTGTTGAGCCGCTTTGTCGTACCTTGCTTTGTTTCTGTCTGCTATCATATTACTTACAGTGGAGTAGTCCCCTTTTTCACCTTCATCACCACCGCATCCGGCGATAAGAATCAAAATGAATACAAATAAGAGAAAGTTCATTTTTTTTTTATTTATCTTCATATATCTGATCCTGTCTCCTCCCGACCAGCTTATTATTACTGCTTTTTCAAGTTTAAAGTGTTCGGATGTATTTTTAGGAGATTTAATGTTTCGAGTGGTTTTCTACCCGACAGTTAAACCTTTAAAGAACACTACTATGGACAAATAGAACTCAACATATTCATACGATAGGCAATAGATCCAAAATTCTACTGAGCTTTTTCAATTTTAAATCGTCTGTTAAGTCTCATAGTACTAAAAAGGCCATAAATGTCATTGGAAACATTTATAATTTCAAGGGTATTTCCTTTTTGGATCAATGTATTGTGAGCAGCAATAATAACACCAAGCCCCACGGAATCAACCATATCTACACCAGCAAGATCAATCACCAAATTACCATCATGTGTGTGGATTGCAGACAGAAGCTCTTTTTTAAAATCCTCTGCCATTGATGCAACAACGCTCATACCTGGTATTATGATAGTACTGTCACCTTCTCTGATCACTTCACTCATTATTGTCATCTCTCCTGTGGTAAAAAGTTTATTATAAAATATCCTCATTTTCAGCAGTACAAAATTATCATTGACTGACTTTATGATACTGATTAATTAAGATTATCATTATCGGCAATAGTTATCAAGAATGAGTGCATTATTTTTTTGTAAAAATAACTAAGAGCAGAATAAGATCGTGAAAAATAATTTATAGAAATCAACTGCAGTTAGAATCAACTTGTGATAATTTACAAAGCTGCTATTATTAAATTTGTCACCATCATTAAACAAGAGAAATCTGCCAATTTGACACCTATCTAAAGATACTGATATAAAGACCATGCTTCTACCAGATACAAAAAAACATTAAAACATTAATCTAATCAAAAATAACTCCTGACTGAACCTTCATGCCTGTTACGGGGCCACAACCCCCAAGCATCAACACCATGATGTGTTTTTATGGTAAAGCACAGGGTATAGCAAATGAAAAATAACAGAAATCTAATTGTTCTAAAAAAGATAGCCATAACAGGTGGATGTATCGCAGGGACTCTTATAATACTCACACTTGTGTGCTTATCTGCCCTGTTCTTTTATATTCACTCCGACAATTTCAGCAAACTTATACAAAGTCAGATAAATCAAAAAATTCCAGGTAAAATGGAGTGGGAAAAACTTTATTTTTCCATGAAGACTGGTGAGGTAACTCTTGATAACTACAAGCTGTCACTAAATGAAGAGGTGATTGCATCAGTTGAAAAAGTTCATATAGCACTTGATATAGCAAATTTTGTAAGGTCATTTGATCTTTCAACAATTATTGATTCATCAGTTTTTTTAACAACTAAAAATTCTTCTGGTGTCTCAAGAATGGAAAATCTTTCTGACTCTACAAAATTTTCTGACTCTTCAAAAAAAGTCAGACATGAGCTGGCTATCAATACTATATTAATTGAAAAACCATATATAAATCTTGTTATGCAACAAGACCATAGACTAAATATTCTCTCAGCCTTCCCTGTCCGAAAGGATGAACCAGAGAGCCAAGAAGATAAAAATATAAACTTCAAGATGCCTTTTGATGTGGCGATTAATGACATCAAGCTGAATCAAGGCAAATTTAAATACAGATCTCTTGAAGATAATCAGCCTCAAAACAAAAAGAATCAGCCTCAGAATAAAGAGGGTCAGACTAAGAACGAAGAGAATCAAAATGCTCGGGATAAGGTTCAAGGTCAAAATAAAACTGACAACGCTTCTGGATCAAGCAATCTTGCCATACTTATTGAAGATATAAATTTTAAAGGCAGTGCCAACCTTGCAGAGAAATCCGATTTAGGCTTTACCCTTTCAATGAAATCTGCCGGTGGAGATCTTGCCATAGGCGGAACAGTGAAAAATATTCTCTTGGAAGCAGATCCAATATTTGATCTGACTTGCAATTCACACATTATAATGGCAGATCTTATGAATATGCTGGGAGTTGATGAACAAACCGTAAGTGGCAATCTATCCATCCGTGCGGCTTTGTCCGGCAACCTTAATGATCCATCAATTTCATGTCAGATTTCATACCCTTACGGAACAATCAAACAAGAGGAAACAGTCAGAAACAATACTCATTCAGTTGCAAAGAGAGTTGATGAGAAAAAGTCTGATCCAAAACTTTTGGATAGTCATAATCTTAATGCAAATAATATATCCAACACAAAAAGCAAAAAAACTGATGCCCAAATTATGGGAAGGATTATAAAAAAAGCTATACTTGATATTGTGATGGATAAAAGAGAGTTAACTGTAAATAGTCTTGAGATTGAACATCCTGATGCCACATTAAAGGCAACAGGCCAGATATCTCTGGCACAGGCATTTCCCGATGGTTTTGCAAAACTTGAAAAAAAAGATATTAAGAAGATAAGAGGCAAACTTTATATTAACGGAGAAAATATAGACGCGGGCAGACTTCTTGAGTCAGAAAACATAAAAGGGGTTCAAGGGATTACCTCTTTTAAAACAGAGATCTCTGGAAGTTTAAATAATCCTGAAATAGGGCTCATTCTTAAAGCAGAAAATGCAGGATATCTGGACTATCCGGTCGTGGACAGTGCATCCTTTGACCTTGCACTGTCAGACGGAGTTGTAAATATCAAAAAGATTGATCTGTTATCATGCGATTCATCAGTGATTCTTGACGGGACAATAAAGGTTCTTGAAAAAGAAAATGTTTCTGAAAAAAAGAGAGTTTCTGAAAATGAAAAGAGCTCTGAAGAAGATAAGATAGGTGGAGAAGATAAGGTTTCTGGAAAAGAGAAAGGCAATATCGGAGATGAGAACCTTTCTGAAAAAAAGAAAGCCAATATCAAATTCAAACTCATGGAACTGCCTGTTTTTGATATCTCTGCCAATTCCAAAAAGATTAATCTCACTGAGGTTTTGCGTCAACTGAATCTCCTTCAGGATCAAAATATTAAAGCAACCCTTGGTGCCAAATCACATCTTTCCGGAACTCTGAAAAACCCCAAGGTTGTTTTAAATATCAATGGAAAAAATATTTCAGCAGCGGGACAGGATTTTGAAACGGTCAATCTAAAGGCCGGCTATGAGAACCATAAAACTGTGGTGGATTCCCTTACAGTCTCTCTGGCCTCTGATTCTGGTGGTAATGCAGGAAGACAATCTTCATCTGACAGTAAGACTCGTGGTAACTCAGGAAAAGGATCTTCCTCTGATAGCAAGATTCTTTCTTACAGGTCAAATTCTTCTGCCTCCGACAATACCCTTGAGTTAAAGGGGTGGATAGATCAGAATCAGAAAATGAAGTTTGACCTCTTCTGCGGGGGGATTGATCTGTCTGTAATTCAATCTGTAAAGCAATCAGGTGTCATTCAAGGCATTGCCTCATGCTCTGTTTCTGCTGAGGGATCTCTCAAGTCGCTTGAATCGTCAACAGTCAAAGGAGATGTTGCATTAAAGCGGGTCAAAATAATAGATAAGCCTTTTGAAAATTTTGCCGCAAAAGTTAACTTTAAAAACAACCTCATAACTGTTAATGGAAAATTGAACTTTGATATAGATGCAAATTTCAATACTAAATCAAAAGATTTTTCTGTTCAGGCTATTTTTAAAAGGACAGATCTTACCCCGTGGGTAATTTTTGCCGGCATCAAGCAGATCCAAAGTGGTACGGTAACTGGTAACATAGACATCAAAGGAAATGTGGGTCATATAGAACAGATTTCAGGAAACTGCAATTTGAGCGAAATATCTTTGAATATCTTTAAAGACCCCAGAATCTTTATCAATGATTCAGATGAGTTGTGGATCAGAGCAAAAAATATGAGGGTCTGGATTGATGGCAAAAAATTCAGGATAGACAAATTCAGAACCCTGCTGCCGGAAAAAGGAGAAGTTGCTCTTGCGGCTTCCGGTCAGATAGGAGGGGATATAAAAGCCCAAGCCGATGCTACGTTGCCAGTCAAATTTGCCTCGTTATTTTTAGCGGATATGCCTTTAATGAAGGGCTCTGTAAAGCTAAATGTCATGGCAGATTTAAAATCTGATACAGATCTCACAAATTCTAACATGGATGCAAAACTTGAGCTTGTTGGTATAGATGTGATGCTACCTGACTTAGCAGGCAATGTAAAGATTCACGACATAAATGGCACAATAATAGCGGATATCAATAAAATTGAGATACCGCAAATTACAGGCCTGATAACTTCCGGTCTCAATCAGAGCGTCTCAAAATCTGCTGTTCAAGGCTCTAAAGTCATAGCAAAGAGTTCAGGCAAAAAATCAGGTCAATTCAAATTAAGTGGCCAATCCAAGCTGATTGATTTCATTCCTCATGATATTCAGGCTAAACTGACTGCAAAAGATATTTCTCTAAATATGATTGAGGATCTCTCAGCCGGATTTGATACGGACTTAAGCTTTAAAGGAAACCCGGAGGCTTCAACTCTTTCTGGCAATGTGCTTATTACACATGCCCAATGGACAAGAGATATACATGTGGAAAAAAACATTTTTTCATCATTGACAGACAAAAAAAGGGTCAGAAAAGAGGTACCGCAAAAAAAAGAGTCAAATCGATTTCTTGAGAACATGAAATTAAATATTGCTGTCAAGGGGAAAAAACCGATCATTGTGGATAACAACCTGGCATATATGAAAATTCGCCCTGATATAAGGGTTCGTGGAACAGCTTCTTCTCCTGTAGTATCAGGTCGATCGGAAATCAATCCTGGCACAATCACCTATCAATCCACTGAATTTACTCTGACGCGAGGCATTATTTATTTTATAAACCCCTATAAAATTGAACCAGACCTTGATATTGAATCACACCGTAAAATTCGCAACTGGGATATTCTTCTTGCAGTATCAGGTACACCACAGAATCTGAAATTCAAACTCACGTCCGATCCAAGGCTGGAGGATGGTGACATCATCTCTCTTCTGCTCAGGGGGAAAACAGTAACCGAGTTGATTAGTTCAGAAGGCGGAACTACCTTTTCCGCTGCCGGAATGCTCTCCCAGGTCGCCTCTTCAGCAGTAAGCGATCGTGTCAAATCAGCCACAGGGCTTGATATTTTTGAGTTGGGGTTTGGCAACAATACAGATGATAATGGATTGGGAGATATGAATCTTACTGTTGGCAAAGAGATTACCGACAAGATTACGGTTAAATATGGGACAGAGACAAAAGATGGGGTAATGGTTGGCAAAACATCGGCTGAATACAAAGTTATGGACAATGTTTCTCTCAGCGGATTTCAAAATTCCGAGGGTCAGTTTGGCGGTGAAGTTAGATACAGGCTGGAGTTCAGGTAAATCAGTAAAGAGATAAAATGGTTGACAACAAGGATGTCTGCCGAAAAAAATCACCATCTCCCCTCTGCTCTGTCTATAGATTTCCAGAAAAGTATTTTAGTGAGATCTGCCCATTGCCAGTGGTCTCGGACAGCATTTCCGCCAATTTAATTATCTGGAAAACTATATATTGGCGACTGTGTTGGCAGGCATCTAATTTCTTGCTAACAGCCTAAAAACAAAACAACGAGGCTACCCAAGATGTTCAAAAAAACATTCATCATATTTTTACTGTTTTATTTGTCAGGTGCTATTAGTGAAAGTGTTATTAATAAATTGCCCGCACACGATATGCCCTATCTGTTTGATGCTTTTTGTGTCACACCTTGCAATGCACAGGAGAGAGTCCAGCAGCAAGCAAATGAGAATGAAGAGCCTCAAAATTCGGATGATGAATGTATAAACATAGATTCATTAAATTTAAAAGGAAACAGCACCTTTTCAAATGTAAGACTGAAAATGAGGATGAAGAGCTGGCACTCATCGTTACTCCCAGGCAACTTTAACTGCTATAACGAGGCGTGGCTCAAAAAAGATATACTATCTCTAATTGAATTCTACAGAACAAAAGGATTTCCTGATGTTGAAATTGATTATTTTTTAAACCAAAGCGTTGCAGGAAAATATATAATTGAAATCAGCATTAGTGAGGGTTTGAAATATGAAGTTGTTTTTAACGGCAACAGTTATTTTTCTGACAGAGAGCTTGAAAATAAAATCGATCTGGTTAAAAAGGGAAATCCAAATGACTCAGCCTTGAACCGAGCAAGGGTGGATATAAAAAACAGTTATATAGAGGCAGGATTTCAGGATGTCACTGTCGAGTTACATAAAGATATGAGAGCAAAAAACAGGTCTGACAAAACAAGCGACAATGAAAACAATAAGAAAAATGCAAAATCAGGGCAACCTCCTTATAACGAACAAAACCTGACTGATGCTCAAATCTGGCATATCGAGTTTACCATCAATGAAGGGACAAGGATGATTGTCAACCATCTTGAAATTGAGGGTAACAAGAGAGTTCCGCAAGATGAAATCATGGCCGCTGTACTCACAAGGCAAAAGGGTACTCTCGAAAAGGGGGGATATAACTCAAAAGTATTAGATAAAGATATAAATGCCATAGAGCTTCTATACCTTAGCAAAGGCTTCTTGAATGCCGTTGTTTCAAAAAATATCTCTATAAAGGATACTGCTTCTGCCAGAATGGTTGATATTACAATAATTATCAATGAAGGAGTTCAAACTCTTGTAAGAAGCACCAAAATCAAAGGGATTGAGGGGATACTTACTCCAGAAAAGGCCATGCCAAAGCTATCTCTTGGACAAGGAGAGCCATTTCGCGAGTACATGGTAAAAAGTGATGAAAACGCTATCGGAATGATGATCTCTGAACTTGGTTATCCTCATGTTAAAGTTCACAGCACTGTGGCTCTCAACAGTGACAGGTCAAAAGCGGATATTTTGTGGGAAGTTAACAAGGGCAAGTTTACAAGATTTGGGGATATTCACTACTCAGGCAACACACGCCTTAAAAAGAGTGCTATTGAGCAAAGGATGAATATAACGCCCGGCACCCCGTTCTCTCTAAAAAAGGTATTTGCTACAGAAAAAAACATACGAGAGAGTCCTGCCGTAAAATATGTCCAGGTCAAGGCTCCTGGACTTGCCAGAATGGAAGAATATCCTGATATAGAAGTGGTAATCGAAGAGAACAAACCATATTTTGTGGAAGCAGCAACAGGGTATGACAGTGAAAAGAATTTCTATCTTGATTCAAAGGTTGGGGACAATAATTTTCTCGGACGGGAAATTGACGCATGGGTGGCAGCCAATGTAAGCGGTATTGGCTACAGAGCAGAGAGCGGTTTGAAAAAACCTTTTTTTCTTGGAACCAATATTGATGCAACCGCAAATATCTATATTGAGGATAAAGAGGAGTTGAACAAAAATTTCGGAACCAAGGCCTGGGGCTATGAAAGTGGATTCTCAAGACAGCTCTTTATCAAAAACATAATTGCTGGCTTGAATCTGAAATATGAGAACAGAACCACTTATGGAGATATAGAAGATATTGACATTAACACTGATGAGCTGGAACCAAGAAATATACTTATAACCTCTTTTGTTATAGGTTATGATGCACGAGATTCTTCTGTCAGGCCATCCAAGGGAGTGCTTGCAAGTGCTTCTGTTGATGTTTATACAGGATTTGACAATGACCTTGACCGATTTTTAAAATATCAGCTTGATTTAAGAAAATATACATCACCTTTGAGCAAAGTTACCTTTGCCCTTCGTACCCGCATGGGATATATTCAGCCATTAGGATCAGAAGATATTGTGGCACAAGATCAGCTATTTTTCCTTGGAGGCACACCAAATGTAAGAGGATTCAAGGAGAATATGCTGGAATATGATCTCAATGACAAGCCTGCAGGAGGGCATACATCAATAAATTCAAGCCTTGAAGCAAGAATCGACCTTCCGGCTGATTTTGAGTTGAACTGTTTTGTTGATACCGGTAAAATTGACGACCTGGCTAACCAGATAGAATCAAGAGGATTTCGCTCTTCTGTAGGGGCAGGGTTGCGTTATGTTACCCCTATTGGTCCGGTAGGTGTGCTGTACGGCCATAAATTGGACACTGAGGATGGAGAGAGCCCCGGAAGAATTCATTTCAGCGTTGGCTATACTTTTTAATTTACAATCAAAAATTAAGGAAGACTTATCATGATCTGGAACATTGTCTTTTTGAGCGTTTCTGTGTTTATTGTGGCAAATATTTTGCCGGGTATTTATATCAGAAATTACTGGACAGCACTTGTAGTTGCTATTGTCTATTCAATTATCAGTTTTTTTATAGGATGGTTTCTTATCCTGTTAACACTGCCTTTTATGATTATCACCTTTGGTCTTTTCAAATTTGTCATAAATGCATTTCTTCTGTATATAACCGATAAACTCATTGAAGATTTCAAAATCAAGGATGGAATAACAACTTTTATAGCAGCTTTTTTGATCAGCATTGTAGATTCGCTTTTCAGATGGATTTTTTTCTAAACAAAGCATAGTTTAAAAGACTTTCACATAAAAAATTTTACCCCAAACTTTATAATAGTATTTTATTTCAGGAGGAACCATGTCGTTTAAGGACTACCAGAGTGTTTACGCAATGCTTTGCCAGACTGTCAACAAATATCCGAATCAGTCTGCTTACCGCTGGTTTGATGAGAATGTCAAATCCTATTCAGTCACGTGGAAACAATATCATGATCAGGTTAAAGATGTAGCAAAAAGCCTCATCGCTCTGGGGGTTGATCATGGTGACAAGGTCAATATTATCAGCTATACATGCTATAGGTGGGTACTTACAGATATGGCAATCATGAGTATTGGGGGAGCAACTGTTGGAATTTACCAGTCTAACCTTCCAAAGGATTGTGCGTATATAATAAACCACTCTGACGCAGTTGTTGTATTTGCTGAAGATCAGGTTCAGTTGGCCAAGCTGATGGAGATTCGTGACGAAATTCCTGCTGTACGTAAGGTGATTCTGTTTAATGGAGAAACTCACGGTAATGATTGGGCTATCTCATTTTCAGAATTCCTTAAACTTGGAAGAGAGATTTCAGACAGTGAACTCAACAAAAGGACAGCAGCACCACAACCGAATGATGTTGCCGGCATTATTTACACATCAGGTACAACAGGAGTTCCAAAAGGTGCAGTTCTCACTCATGACAACATAACTTTTACCGCCCAATCCGTACTGCAGTCTGCTCCATTAAATGACAGGGAGGAGATGTTCATGTTTCTTCCATTAGCCCATGTTTTTGCAAGGTCATGCAGCTATGCTGCCATTTTAGTCGCCAACCGTACCACTTTTGCAAGAAGCATCAATACCCTTCTTGAAGATTTCAAGATGGCAGCACCGCACTGGTTTGTAAGTGTGCCAAGAATCTTTGAAAAAATTCATACGAAAGTGATAAGTGGTGTCGAGGCAAAAGGCGGAGTTACAGAAAAGATTTTCAACTGGGCATGCAGAGTTGGTACCGAAGTTAGTCGATGCAAAGTCTATAAGATTCCCATCCCTCTTTCAATCAGTATTAAGTATATTATTGCAAGAAAATTGGTCTTCGGCAAAATTCATGAAGCACTTGGTGGCAATGTAAAATGGTGCATAAGTGGTGCTGCCCCTTTAAACCCTGAAATAGCAAGATTCTTTCATGCGGCAGGCCTTCTTATTCTTGAAGGTATCGGTATGACAGAGAATACCTCCTTCAGCCATGCCAACCGTATTGACAATTATGATTTTGGGGTGGTTGGAACTCCTGGAGTTGGCATTCTGCATAAAATTGATGATGATGGAGAGGTGCTTATAAAGGGCAGAAATGTAATGAAGGAGTATTACAAGATGCCTGAAGCCACTTCGGCAACATTCACCAAAGATGGCTGGCTGAGAACCGGAGATTTAGGCTCAATTGATGAAAACAATGTTCTTAAAATTACAGGGAGGAAAAAGGATCTTATTATCACATCCGGCGGTAAGAATATTGCTCCTTCAAGCATCGAAGGGCTGATGGCCACATCCAAATATATCAATCAGGTGTGCGTAATAGGCGACAGGTGTAATTATCTGAGTGCTATTGTAACTCTTGACGAACAAAATATCAAAGATTATGCGTCTGACAATAAGATTGTATACTCTTCCTATGAAGAGCTGCTAAAACATGAAAAGGTAGTTAATCTTATCAATGAAGAGATTAAAAAGAAAAACAAAGAGCTTCCCTCCTTTGAGACAATAAAGAAAATAACTATTGTTCCTGAGTTCACCATAGAAAATAAGATGATGACCCCCACCTTTAAAATCAAGAAGAATGTAATCATTGATAATTATAAAGGAGATATAGAAAGGATGTACAGTTAGTTTTTTTAGAGTACAAACTAAGAAAATTATAGAGTAAATTTTAGAGCCTGGGTATTTTACCGGGCTCTAAAAAGCTTTTTCAAGTTGGACTTTTACAAGGTAGTTTCTGAATTCCTGTTCAGGAGAGGTAGTTGACCTGGCTTATTGTTGACTATTGAACCTCTGTTTTTATTTATAAGATCCTGAATGGAGATGGCATCCAGACGATCAAACATGGCTTTGCTGGCCTCTATCCACACCCATCTGGAAAGACAATCTCCCGCCCTATTACATATTCCACAAAGTTTTTCATCCTTCTCTGCACAATCGGTTATAACGGCGTGACCCTCAAGGCTTCGTACAATATCTCCTATACGAATATCATCTGGTTTTTTTGCCAGCATGTACCCTCCAGATGGACCTCGCTGACTGTTTATAAATCCATCCTTTTTAAGCGTTGTGATGAGCTTTTCCAGATATTTCAAAGATATATTCTGGCGTTTGGCAACGTCGTTCAGCGGCACCAGATTCTCTTTGCCATATACAGCCAGATCAAGTATGAGCCGTGTACCGTATCTGCTCTTTGTTGTAAGACGCATCATATAATCCGTATATTTTTGTCAACTCGTCTATTTTGAGATGTCACGGTTTAATCCAGAGGAGGAGCTTCTAAGGACTTGCCAAAAGGGGCTATGGACTCTTCCGGTTTTTTTCTTGGAAGAGATACCTTAAAACATGTTCCCTGACCGGGTATTGATTCAACTGTAATTTCCCCTCCATGCTGTTTAATAACATGATTTGCAATAAAAAGCCCCAATCCAGTACCCTGTGAACCCTTGGATGTAAAAAAAAGAGTGAACATCTTTTCACGGGTCTCCTGATCCATGCCCATGCCATTATCTTTTATAGATAGAGAGATCTTATTTTCTTCATCTTCCCACAACCTGAATTCAACTATGTGTTTTTTACCATTTCCCTTATCATAAAGGCATGCTTCCACAGCATTTTCTGAAAGGTTTACTAATGCTGCCTGTAACCAGTTTGAATCAATATCCATATATCCAAGGGATTCAGGAATATCAGCTGCTATTTCAATATTATTTTTTCGGGCAAGACTTGTAATGGTTGAAACAACAGTTCGGACAAGTTGTACAACATCAACAGTCTCATATTGTAACTTTCTTGATTTTGCATAATAAAGAATTTCAAGTACCATCTTTTTTATACGGTCAGCCATCTGCTTGATAAGATCAAATGCCTTCTCAATCCGTTCAGGGTCATTTTTCTTAAGTCCTGATGACATCTGATAGATGCCACCATCCAGAGCTGTGAGCATCCCCTTTACCCCATGAGACATGGAACCAAGCATCAACCCAAGTGAAGAGAGATGTCCCTGAAGCTGACGTATCTGGGTAATGTCAGTAGATATCTCCATTACCTGGTTGATATCTCCATCATCATCAACAATAGGTGCGGTCTGAGTCAGTACATGGTATTGCTGGCCGGAGAGGGCTGTTACTACCTCTTCTGTTGAGTGGGATTTGCCATCGCAAAATGTTTTGGCAACAGGGCATATGGGGCATGGAGAGGATCTATGTTTATAAATCTCATAACAGTGTTCCCCAATTTGATTACCAAAATCCTTCTGAAACAGGGTATTTCCACCTATGAGACGCAGATCTCTATTTTGAATTGAAATATAACATGGAACTTCATTGAAAAGCTGTTGATATAAAGTTCTGTCGTGCTCAAGATCGGCTAACCGCTCGGAATAGACCGCAATTCTCTGTTCATTGGCAATGCATTTTCTGGCATGAACTATAGCAAGATTCAATGCTTTGCTGCTAACCGGAATTTCCAGAAAATTGATGGCATTTGTTCCAAATTCATCCATAGCCTGATCAAGATTTTTTTTTGTACACAGTACAATGACCTGGAGTAAAGGTTTGCCGTTCTTGATTTTTTTTATATAAGGCCAGATGCTCTGGCCACTCAAAAACGGATTGACAAGAAGAATATCAAACTCTTTTGTCCTGATTCTTGACTGCATCTCTTCGATCGTTGTCCCGATGAAAACCGTTATTCCGCTGCGTTCAAGATAGAGTTTCAACGCTTTTGCATGACTTTCACACTCTTCTATCAATAAAATATTTTCAGCCACGTTAGCTCCCGATTATCAACAGGGTTGAATTTTCTGTAAGGGCGTAGCCTGGCTACGCCCTGCTAACACGAGAAAAATACAAAAAGAAAGTCTAAACTCGTGTCAAATTATATTTTCTTTAATAATACTAAGAAGCTCCTCTCTATCAAAAGGTTTGCTTAAGGTTGCCACAGCTTTGCTGATAGCATAGTCATTACCGGACAATCCGCTGATAACAATAACCGGAGTATTTTTGAGTTCATCATCCTGGGCAAGCTGTCTGTAAAACCTGGGGCCCCACTCTCCGGGCATTTCAAGGTCAAGTGTAATCAGATCCGGTTTATTCTCTTTTGCAACCTTCAAACCATCACGGACATCAGTTGCTGTGCAGGTGGCATAACCATTATCTTCAAGAAGAGAGACAAGATAATCTCTTATATTTGGGTCATCATCAACGATAAGTATTTTTTTCATATTAAACCTCTTTTTAAGCTAATGTCATCTATTAACACTTATTACAGGACATCCTGCCCGCATAATGACCTGCTCCATATTACTGCCAATTTTAGACCCATCAATATCCAGTTTCCTGGAGTTATGAGCCATTACAATCAGATCAGCATGTTTTTCTCTGGAGTATTTCACGATCTCAACATAGGGTATACCTTCCCATACATCCATTGAATAATTTTTTCGATCCTTCATCCTGGAGACATATTTAAAACGTATCTTCCGGTATGCCTCACGGATTTTCTGTTCAATCTCGTCTTGTGACATGCTCATTCCCATGTGGGTGGAGCTAATATCAAGAGCATGAAACAGATGAAGCTCACAATTGAGTGACATGGCAATTTTCAAAGCAAAGTCAAAGGCCTTGTCCGATGCTTTGGAAAAATCTGTTCCAAATACAATGTTGGATAAGCCACCCCAAAAAGATGCGGCAGACCTGTTGACCACAAGTATCGGGCACGGTGCTGCCTTGGCAACCCTCTGAAGAGTTGAGCCAGTGCTTGATTTATAAACAGAATCCTCATCTGATCCGGTAGTACCACCAAGTATAATGAGATCAGGTTCAATCTCTCTTGCCTGCCTTAATATCTCTCTGTGTGGAAAGCCAACAGATGCCTTTATGGAGCAATCAACCACACCATCTGCCAACTGATTTGAGTAATAATTTTTAACCTCTTCTTCCACCCAGGATATATATTCATCATCAACGGAAACTTCCTTCTTGGTTTTCACGTCAAAGACAACCTGACTGAACCCCCGAGTGGGAACCCCGAGCACATGGAACAGGTTTAGATGGGCTTTAAGTGTCCCTGCCATGTTAAAAGCCACTCGTGCTGCATGATCACTTGCTTCAGTTGCGGAAGTGGCAAACAGAATTTTTTTAAACATATTCAACCTCCTTTAAGGATGGCATCAGAACCCGAGAAGATCATTTCTCAGGTTTCATGTGGTCAGTAACTGACTCAGTAGAAAATATGTGTTCAATACCCTGATCTGGGAAGATCACTCTTCAGGCTTCATGTGGTCAGGGATTTCAAGCATACTTATGACAAGTGGTTTCAGGAATGACCATTTAATACCTATTTCAAACTCCTCCTCCAGATCTCTTATGGCATCCCAGCAGTTGTGGCAGGGGGCAATTACCAATTTTGCACCAGTTGCAAGGATCTGATCTCTCTTGGTTATAAGACCCTTATTTCTTTGGGGTCTGAAGAGACCAATACCATTAAAACCACCGCCACCACCGCAACAGTAGTTGTGCTCTCGGTTGGGTGACATCTCCCTGTAGTATCCTGGTTCTACAATATAACTTAAAATTTCCCTGGCAGTCTCCCTTAATCCATGGTTTCTGACATAATTACAAGAATCCTGAAGAGTCACTGGTACTTTAATTCTTCTTTCCGGATCTATTTTAAGTTTTCCCTCTCTCAATGCTTCTGCCAGCCACTCTATATAGTGAATAGATTCAGCAGGAGGCTTTCCATCTTTTCTGCCCGCCCAGTAAGGCCCTTCAACCACTGTTGCCCGATGGGCATGACCGCACTCGGTCCCAACCATCCGTTTGGGTTTAAGCCTCTCCATGGCCGCATAAACGTTCTCCACCTGCATCTTGCAGGCAGCCCAGTCTCCTGCAAACATTGCAAGACTTGTCTGTTCCCACCCTTTACTGGGAACCGTCCAGTTCTCGCCGGCAGCATGGAAAAGAATGGCAGCTTCTGCAAGATCTTCCGGATAGTGTTTCACCTCCCTTGCATTGACTGTGTACATGATATCCGCATTTTCAACGTCAACCGGTACGGCAAGCCCTGGATACTCCTCTTCATACTCCTCAACCATCCATTGGAATGTCTCTACAAACTCCTCTTCAGAAACATCCATCTGAGCACGATATACCCTGTGCATACCAGCTCCGATTTTAAGCTCCCATGGTACAAAACCCTGCTGGTACAAAAGCCCTCTGAGATATCCGAACATGATTCCCATATCGATTCCGTGTGGGCAGTACATACCACAACGATTGCAACATGTGCATTTGGCCCAAGCTGTCTCCATGGCCATGTGCATGAACTTGTTATCAACATTACCTTTTCTTTTGATGATCTCTCCAAGGGTTGACTGAATTTTATACGCAGGCACCTGTTTTGGATCTCTGTCATTAACAAGATACAAAAAACAACTGTCTGCACACATACCGCAATGGGCACATATTTCAAGCCAGGTTCGGATACGCGATTTACAGGTATTCTGGATTGTAGTCCATAATAATTTGGAGTCAACATCCAGTGATTTCATCTCTTTATAGTATTGTGCCCCACTGGTGTCTCCGAGCAGTGCAGTCAGTGCCTCTTCAGTTTCAATGGGCTTTTTATTGCAAAATATACCTTCTGGCATGGATTCAATTCTCCTTAAAAACAGGTCTGAAGTGGCCACTAATATTAAGTTTTCTTTGGTTTATCTTTAACATACTCAGTCAATATTTGCTCTTCATTGCCATTGGATATTGAGCATATTTTGATACCAGAAGAACATTAACTCTTTATAAATGACCCAGTTACCTATACGGGACCTGGTGCTACCAGGCCATTTTTGTCCCCTTTAAACCACCTCGTTTAATTCCATAATCCATACCCAACTGGGCACGGGAGGCAAAAAACAGAAATACATGTGATAATTTTGTGAATGGAATTGCAAAAAGCAATATCTCTCCGCTGATAATGTGGGCAAGAAGCCAAAACGAGTAGTCACCAACCTGATATCTCGCCATCAGGCCTGTAACAAAGGGGGCTACTGAAATAAGTATGATAAGATAGTCATACCAGTTGGTCATTATACGCACTTCAGGCAGAGCGATCCTTCTCAATATGATAAGAATAGTGCTTACAACAACAAGCCAAGTTAAAAAATCTGCAACACCACCATTAATTGAAAAAAAGCTAAATCCCAGCTTCTCTTTAAGAAACAGATTGTGTGCCAGAAGAAAGAGCGGCACAAACACTGCTCCCAAATGAAAAGAGAAGAAAATGACAGTCATAAAAGGCTGTTTTCTCCAGCCATGGGTGCCAAATGGCAGAATCCATTTGTAGATTGAGCGTATTGCGCCTTTAAAGCCTTCAACCGGATAGGCTTTGTAAGCCACACGGTCGAGATTCCACTGAAGTCCTCTGAAATACAAGATTGTACGGACAATCACGCCTGTCAGACAAACCCCGAGAGCCAGCCAGAACATGAAACCGGTTATAAATTCGTACATCTATGCCTCCCTATATGCTTTATATCTTTAACTTTTTATTAACTTTTTGCCCAAAAACTCTCTTTTTAAAATGCTTTTTTTAAACATGATATTCAAAAGAGGTTAGTTGACAATAGCCACAAAAGATACCTTAAAATGTTTTGTTCTTTTCGTCTCTTCCTGTCAGAAAGAGCCAGAAAAGGGGTAGTGCAACCAGAAGTCCACCCATAATCAGATAGGTAATACCTTTTGTATGCACCATAAAATCTTGAAGTGTATAAAAAACTTGTTCCATCATTGCCTCCCTTAATTCTTAATGAGCTTTTTTTTTGAATGATGATATTGATTTTCTTAATGAGCCTTTTTTGAATGATGCTCTACATCATTACCATTAGAATCTTCGTCATGTTTGTAATCTGGATGTTCATAAAATACGGGCATATATGCTGTAATAAGGCGATAAACTACAATCCCAAGAGTCACAATAAACACTGATGTGGCGATCTCCATCCAGCTTGGAAAGTAACGTTGAGCTGAAGGCAACTGCCAGTTAAAAGCAACAAGGGAGATATTTAACCGGTTCAATACAATACCAAGTACACCAAACACAGAGGCAATACGGGCAAGTTTGACATTCTTATCACGAGCGGCAACAGCATACATGAAGGCTGGCACTGCAACAAAACCAACCAGTTCAAACAAAAACCACGCTCCCCATCCGGTAAAGAGATAGTGCCAGTTGTTATCAATGGCAAGGCCGATAATCTTTATACCAAGATATCCCACCATTACAAAAGAGGCTGCCTTGGAAAAACCCAGAACAACTCCGTCACTTTCACTCAGATGCGTATCATCCATCTTGTCATGAAGATATTTATGAGCAAGACTTCCCTCAAAAATCACCATTGACATGCCGGCAAACATGCTTGAAATAAAAAAATAAACGGGCAGATAACCAGAGTACCAGAGAGGATGAAGTTTGGATGGAGCAATCAAAAACAAAGCACCAAGTGATGACTGGTGCAAAGTTGAGAGTACAACACCAAAAATTGTGAGCAGCATGGTAAGCCCCACAACAAAATTGCGTATTTTCTTTAAACCAAGCCACTCGAATGCTGCCGGAGTGAACTCGATAAACAACACATTAAGATAAAGAAAAACACACAGGCCTACTTCAAAAAGAAGGGAAGATGTGCCTTGCGAGTAAAAGACAGGATAGGGAAGTCTCCAGGGCCGTCCGACATCATAGTTCAAGGCAAAAACAACCAGTGCATAGCCAAGAAAAGCTGTAAGGATAGCGGGTCTTACTGCAGAATGATACCGTTTAAGACCGAATATGTAGCAGGCTGAAGAGGTAACGTATCCACCAGCTGCAAGGGCAACGCCACACATCAGATCGAATCCAATCCATACTCCCCAAGGGTTGTTGTTATCAAGATTTGTAACCGTACCGAGACCGCCAAAAAAACGAGCAACTGTAAGTATAAACCCCATGACCAGTATTATAGCAGTAACGACATTAACCGGAGTCCATTCAATTTTATTTATCAGGGGATGCTTTATAATGGTATTGTTCATCAACCTGTTTTTTATAGTATTTTGCAATGCCATCTATTTTTCCTCCTCAGGCGAAAGGCTGTCAGAAGCATCAGATGCTTCTTCGTCCTGATCGTCAAACACATCATCACTCTTCTGACTGGCCACCCCGGCTGCCACTGGCTGTGGTACATCATCACCTGCAGTTCCAGATAATTCAGCCGTTTCTGATGTTTTAGCAGCCTCTGCCTCGTCTGCTGCTTTGGCCTCCTCTATTGCTTTTGCCGCTCTTGCTGCCTCATCTAAAGCTTTTTTAACCTCTGTCTTAATAGCTGTCTCCTTCTCTTTGGCCATTTTCTTTTTAAGCTCATCAAGCTTCTTTGCCATTAGTTCATCTGCCTCTTCCTGAGTTCTGGTAACAGCCGCCTCCTGCTCCTCTTTTGCAATCTTATCTTTTCTTTTTGAGATTGCATATACTCCTGTAAGAAGTACCGGCCAAAGTCCAACGACAATTGGAACAGCGGAGAGAGCACCAGCCGTAAGTTGAGGTGCTGAATGGGTACCAAGATCCTCTCTCATGCCGATCTCACTGAACGGGACAGATGAGAGGTACAACCAGCTTGTCCCCCCCATCTCATGTTCGCCATAAATATGGTCCACGTACTGATCAGGATACTTCTCGATTCTCATTCTGGCCTGTTTAATAAGATCATCCCTCTCACCGAACACCAATGCCTCTCTTGGACAAATTTTTACACATCCAGGCAGCTTCCCCTCTTTAATAAGTGGAAGGCACATGGTGCACTTCATCACCCTTGGTGTAAGGGGTTCATCATACTCATATGTTGGAATGTTGAACGGACAGGCAACCATGCAGTAACGACAACCCACACAAAGTGATGCGTCATAGGTTACTGCTCCTGTTTTATCCTTTTGGAATGCCTTGACAAAGCATGCTGATGCACAGGCAGGCTCTAAGCAGTGGTTACACTGTTTTTTTGCATACAGGGCGATGTTTTTCCCTGAGTTGTCAGCTCCTGCATTGCTGCCGTCAGTTTTCTTAATCTCTGATTTGTCATTTCCTGTTTTTTCAAATTTATTAACGACAGTATGCTCAGTAACTGTCGTTCGCCTCTCTTTTTCCAATACACTTAAATCATCAAATGGATGTGCCGGTGCGGGCATGGCATTGACTTCACTGCATGCCTGCTCACATTTACGGCATCCAATGCACTTTGTTGTATCGTGAAGAACACCAAAACTGCCGGGATAACCTTTAAATTCCTTATTAGATGCACCGTGGGCAACGGTTCCAGCCAGGGTGGTTGAACCCGCTGCTGCACCGCCTATCCAGCCCAGAAATTGCCTTCGGGTAATTGCCATAATATTCCTCTGTTTTTTTTACCTAAGTATCGATTAGCGGGTTTCTATTTCTTTTCCTTGTGGCACTTATTGCAATCTGTTGCCGCAACTGCCTCAATATTCATTTTCTGATGACAGGTAATACACTGGCCGTGATATGCACCTTTTAGACCGGGCCTGCCATCTCCTTTAGTATCTGCCTTGCCATGACAGGAGCCGCACTTCTGGGGTTTCTCTGTGGCCGGACTGTTATGATGACATCCCATGCACAGCACAGTTTCATCACCATGAAAAGTCTTTGCCATGCTGTTTTTCTCGATCCGTTTCTGGATTGATTTTATGATTTTGGAATGGGGAAAATCAGAAGCCTCATACTTATCTGCAATATAGCCAATACTTACCTTCTCGGGAATCTTGTCATCTGCCACCTTCTTAAAGGAATTGTTGCGTTCCTCAACGATTTTCCTTGCCGTATCTGATACAGCAGCTTTGTCCATTGTCGTAAGGTCAATTGTTTGAGCATCAACACCATGACATGTTGAACAGCTTCTGTCGTTGTCTGCAAATGATTTTTTTGGCATCTGATCATGACAACCGGCACAGTCAGCGGCTCTCTTATGGCTATTGTGACATCCTATGCAGCTTTGATCGCTTTTATTGTCATGCATGGCCTTTTCAAGTTTGACAAATCCACCCTTTTCGCTGCCAGTTGCAGTATGGCACTCTTTACAGTTTTCAAGGCTGTTATGGTGACATGTTCTACAGTTTTTTGACATTTTTTCATGATTCTGGTGGTCAAATACAACATGATTCATAAGCTGCTTGGAAGCCTTGGCAATCTCTTCAGGTGATTTGAGAGCCGGGTCCAGACCGGTAATTATTGCCATATCAGGCTGATCTCTCTTCAGTCTGGGAACATCCTGGAGTTTTTGAATCTTCTTCTGTGCCTCAAGATCATGACATCCCTTGCAGTCAATAGGGCCCGCAAAATCTTTCATCTCAACAAAATGACAGTTGACACAGGCATTGTGAGATACATTACGCATGGAGTCCGCCTTGTCTACCTTAACATCTTTATGGCAGTAAAGACATGAGTCCTCTTTTCCTTTTTCATAAAATATCTTTTGCGTTTTTTCATCATAGGAGTGATGGCAGGCACTGCAATTGGTCTCATCATTGACCTGGTTAGTCTCGGCAGCCTCTTCAGTCGCTGTACCAGTTGTGCTTTTTGCAGCCCCAACTATGGATTTTGATTTTTCATGGCGGTTGTGAAGTGATTTATCAAACTCAATGGGATTCCAGGTTGACTCCATATCAGCATTGCTATTATGACAATCACGGCACTGTGCCTCAAGAGGACCACCTTTTTTACCTGATGATTTTACTTCAGCATGACAGGCAACACAGTTGTCATGGTAAATCACCATATCTGTTTTAGTATCGGTATCCTTAAGCCGTTTGAACTTAAATACAAACCGGTCATTCTCCTTTAAATGACATACACTGCAATCATTCTTCTTCACCTGTTCCGTGTGAAGATCATGAAAAAAGGTTACCCCAGGCATCTGGTCTCCACCCGGAATAGCCGCAAGGTCGATTACAATACCATCGGATCTCCCCTGTTGGAGCAGATCAGAAGCCTTGGCATACAGGCTCGTCTGCTCCATTAAGAGAAATGCAAGGAAGGTTGTGCAACACACACACATCAACCTCAGAGATAATGTTTTTTTATACATGGTTAATTCCTCTTGTTGAATCATGAAAATTGACTGTTTTTATACCTAAACTCATATAGTCTGGTATATCCATACTTTTTTAGTATGGTTTACCTTTAAAAGAGTTCAGTAACCTTGTCAATAAAAAAAACAACAGAAAAAAATATGGCTTCAGGTGATGATTTTCATTCAGTACTCCAAGATACTTAAGAGAGTTTTTAAATCAAACTTAACATAATCTTGGTTTATAAGAACAAGAAAATAGTTGCCTCTTTCTGTAATAGTTTTTATAGAGTGTAAACAACTCATCAGTCATATTCTATACTCTATTGATGCAATATATGGGGTTAAATGAGAATCTGAAACAACACATACTGTATGAGCAATGAGAACTTGCGAATCACAATCAACCAAATAAAATCAGAAAAAGGAGTTATAAGTATGACAATTTTAAATGATATTACAAAGACCTGCGGCTGCACACCCATGATCCATCTTAATAAAATCAGCTCTGCATACCATGCCAATATTATTGTAAAAGCTGAATTTTTCAATCCAATGGGAAGTGTCAAAGATAGAATCGGACTTGCAATGGTTGAAGATGCCGAAAAAAGAGGGAAGATAACTCCTGCGTCTCAAGATACCCCTGGCTCCTTGATTGTTGAACCAACCAGCGGCAACACCGGTATAGGACTTGCCCTTGCAGCTGCATTCAAAGGATATCGCCTGATTCTGACAATGCCTGATACATTAAGCATTGAGAGACGAAAACTGATGGCCCATCTTGGTGCCACACTTGTCTTAACTCCAGGAGCTGAAGGGATGAAAGGGGCAATCAAAAAAGCAAAGGAGATCATAGAAGAAAATCCTGGTGCATTCATGCCCAATCAGTTTGAAAATCCTGCCAACCCCGAGATCCACAGAAAGACCACAGCTGAAGAGATCTGGTATGATACAGAAGGAAACATCGATTTTCTGGTGGCTGGTGTGGGAACCGGTGGGACAATAACTGGTGTTTCCGAAGTTCTCAAAGCCCGCAAACCATCATTTAAAGCTGTTGCTGTTGAACCTGCCGCATCTCCGGTTCTATCAGGCGGTACTCCTGGACCACATAAAATTCAGGGCATTGGTGCAGGGTTTGTTCCACCGATACTTAACAGAGATATAATTGATGAGATCATTCAGGTAACCAATGAAGACGCTATTAACGGAGCAAGAACTCTTGCTTCAATTGAAGGACTTTTATGCGGGATATCTTCCGGTGCCGCATTTCATGCAGCAACTGTGATTGCAGCAAGAGAAGAGAACAGAGGCAAAAATATTGTTGTGATCCTTCCTGATACAGGAGAGCGATACATCAGTACAGAACTCTTTTAATGCTCAATGCCGGTAGATTTCAATATCAACCGCTTCAGGGAATCTCTCCAGAAAACGGTAGTATCACATTAGGGCGTTTTCTCAAGGGAGATAAGAGTATATCTACCGGAAACACGTATCATTAATAGAATTTATTTGACTAATGAAAAAATAATATTGTATCATCAAGAAATATTTCTCAATCTCACCTACATATATAAAATATCCTTCTTCGATCTGCTATTTACAACAGGCTTCAACCGTAATATAGGAACTTTTAGGCACCCTTCATATGACCCAAAAATCAGTTGACACTCTTTTTGAGATAATTCCCAAAAAAATGGGGGTTCTTGCCTCAAAAATTGTAAACAGCCAAATGAAAGATGTCTATTTTTTTCTGACATAATTCTAAAGAGTCAAACGGTTAACTTTGGAGAGATGTTCAACAACTTACATGTTGACAAAGGAGGCGTTTATGGAGCAATTCAAAAAAGGTGGATGTGTCTGGAAAAGCAGCTTGCAAATGCTGATACTTGCAATAATGCTATGCTGTTTTACGTCAATCAGTCATGCTGCACCAGAGACATATTCAAGCTGGACAAAAGATCTTTCTGAAGATGCAGACCCTGAAAAACTGTATAGACACGAATATCCAAAAGTGGTTGTGTCTGAAGACTATGTGCATGTAGTCTGGCGTGCATATAAAAAAGATTATTCAGGACATTCAAAACTTCTTTACCGCCGTTCTATTGACGGTGGAGAGACATTTGAAGAGCCTGTTACTCTTATATCACAAGAAAAAGATATCTACTTTAATGCAGAGTACAACAATGTGGTTGCTGATGGTCAGTATCTGCATATTTTTTATACCTATGGATGGCCATCCCAGTTAATCTATCTCAGGTCAGGTAATTATGGACAAACTTTTGATGATCCGGTTACTTTCAGCTCTGAATATCACTCTTATTCTGGTATCTACATAACTGCTGAATCTAGCAAGGTTGCAGTTGCATGGTCAACCAATAATAATAACGGACATAACAATATCTACTGCTCATATTCAGATGATGGAGGAGAAAATTTCACCACAACCACTGTTACACATGATGACGATTCGAGCAAACCATCCATTTACCAATATTCTGTGGTTGATGCCATAAGATCAGGAGACTATATATATATACTTTCTGTCACCCAAGATCAAAATTACTACACTTCCCAGAACCATCTTTATCTATGGGCATCAACAGACGGAGGCAAGAGTTTTAAATCCCCACAAAAAGTGAATCTGCCTGATGCAAATAAAGGCTATTATACAAGAAAACTCCAGGATGTGGACTATTCTCCCAACATGGCCACATCTGGAAAAGAGATAATCATCACATGGCTTAACGTTGACAATCCAGGGGGATTTGATGGATGGCAGGCAGTTACCTTAAGGACAAGAAGATCGCTGGATGCTGGCACAACTCTGGAAAATCCGACCACTCTGCACACATTTCCTTCAGGATACCATAGTGGTGCAAACGCGGGTCTTGAGACAATAACCCGCAACGGCAATTCTGTATATGTGACGACGGTGGTCAGCAATGATCCTCCGGGAACCTATGTATGGAGCTCACAAGATGGTGGAGCGACATGGGAAGAACCTGTCAGGCTCTCCGCAGGCGGATGGTGGCCACATATCAATGTCGATGACTCTCATGTCAATGTGGTCAATAGCTGGTTCTATCAGTCAGATGACGCAGGTAAAACCTTTAACGGCGGAGTTAATCCTCAATATAATTTCAACAACTGGTATAGCCCGACCATGGTTACAGACAAAAATGGAGCAGTTCATTATGTAGGTTCTTCAGCTACTCACTCCAACAGTTATGACAATGTAATTCTTTATCGCAAAATAGGTTCTCAACCGCTGCCAGGAGCAGAAAACAAGGCCGTACAGCTCATCAAATTAGAAGGTGATCGAAGAAGAGATAACATACAGGTTCCGGCAGGAGCTGACCTTAATTTTACAAACGCCATGACAGCGGAAATTTGGGTTAAGCGGAATTCAGACGAGGACAGTTATTATGCAACATTGTTAAGAAAAAAGAAATTGAGCGGCGATGGTTCATATGTGTTGGGGGCATGGAATGACTTTCAGATTTACAGCCGGATAGTGACCGATAATTCTACCAATAAAAACTCCGGTGAATGGCTTGGAACCGAAAGTACTCTTGAAAAAGGCATCTGGACTCATCTTGCAATGACCTATGACGCTGATGTGTCTGCTGACAACTGGAAAATTTACGTCAATGGAATTCTGGCTGCCAAGGCAACTATCAAAGGTAAAATTTTGACAGATACCATGGATTCTCCTCTGGTAATCGGATATGACGGCACTTCTTATACTGGAGACTGCATTGTAGATGAAGTGCGTTTATGGAACAGGGCGTTGAGTGAAATTGAAATCAAAAACCAGATGAATACACCACTGAGCGGAACCGAGAGTGGTTTAAAAGTCTATCTCAACTTTGACGATACGTTTAAAGACATTACTCAGCGTGGAAATGATGGGATTCCCATGTATATGGAGAGTTTTGTGGAGTCAGATATACCAAAGAGTGAGGATATAAGTCAGGATGTGGCTCTAACCATAGACGAATCAAACATAGATGACTTTTATCCTGCTCATGAATTTAACAGCAACTTCCTTACACACAGCTACAATCCATTTGGTGCGGGAGATAATATCTTTGAATCATGCAGTTTAAAAGTCGGAGACGGGGGAGTCCGTATAGAAAATCTGCTTATGGACGTTAAAGCCTACTGGCTGGATCTGATTCTAAATATCAACAACCCATCTTTGCCTCTTGAAATCCAAAATATCGGAACAGGCTCTCCTCCGGCTCATTCTCCTGAATGGGATGCTAACCTGCCGGTTATTGACTTTAAGCTCTCAACCGCTGATGTTTTTGGTCCTCCGTTTCAGATCACACTGTTTAATGTTGGCATTGCCGATAAAAGTTATGATCTTGATTTTATATTTGACGGTGCAACAGGACTTTTCAACTTAGCAGATTTCCGTGAATCTGGTTATCTTCATTATTTGAATTCCGGTTCAAATAACTGGTTAGGCGTTATTACCAAAAGTGCAGTATCACCTTCCTTCAATCTTTCTGATGGAATTTCCATGAATAATGTCGATTTTGGTGACCGCATTGGCTTTAGCTGGAGTGATAGTGGAGTTCAGGATTATCTGTCAATAGATTATGGCGATAGAACTGATATTCAATCTTTTAAATTTAATTTTAACACCGCAGTTGGAAGTTATTTACACCCCGACAGTTTTTTCAGATATTCAGCCAGATATTCAGGAGCTTATAGACGACTCTCTGAGAAGTCAGGAGCAAAGATATCAAACAGTCTGGCTTCTTCCTTATTAGATTTTTCTTTATTGGGAAAAAAATTGACTACTTCCGAATCGCTTGACCAGTGCATTGAAAATCAGACGCTTATAAATGTTGAACTTGCCGCAGACAATGATCTTCAAAGTGCATTATATGATCTGACATTTGCCATTTTTGACAAACTCAAAATATATGACAGCAAAGACCAGGAGGCTTTTACTGCTGTAAAATCCTTTATCTCGGACAGTAAAGATTCTATTGCGGACATGATCTCTAACGGACAGGTAAATCCCGAGACACTGACAGTGCTGATTGGCACAACTATTGTTAAAAACGCCACTCCAGAGCAGCATCAGAAAATTATAAAAGCTGTATGGGGTGATGATCCTGAAAAAAATATGCCTGGATATATTCAGTCTCTTGCCGCCGCTTCCGGAGATACTGCGGAAAAACAATATAAACAGGCACTATTGGCATTTACAAAAGGAGCTGTCTCAACTGCGTTTCCATTACTGAGTGCTTCTGCAAAAACTATTATTGAAGCTAAAAAATGGGCTATTGATATAATGTCCAATAAGGAGATTCAAGAGTCATACAGAGCCTTTAAAAACATTGGGGGCGGAGACTGGGATTTCTTTGATCAGGTAAACTCAAAGATCAATCCAAACATACGAATGAAGATCAAAAACATACTTAAAAATCAGGGAAAATCTGAAACAGATGCCAATATAAATGAATACCTGAAAAATACATTTAACAATTGGTATCAGAAGGAAACGCAAGAGATGTCTAAAATAAAAGAGTCTCTACAGAGTTTGAAAGACGAATATATGAAAGATTACTATGATTTTGACAGTGCCATGAAAAAATTGCTTGGAGAAGATGCTTCAGAATGTGAAAAATTTGCAAAATTCGTAGAGTTGACAGGAAAATTCACCATGGATCTGAAAAGCTCTATGGGGAAATGCAAATATGGAAAGCCTTCCTCAGATGATATAAAAAATCAGGCAGTTTTTATGGTCAAAAATTATTTTATAAGCAGCTCCAGTGCCACAAACAGAACCAATTATCAAAAAAATAAATTAACATTCCTAAAAGCACGGGATTGTTTTAATTACGAAAAAAAGCAAAGCGGCGATAACACATCAACGGATATAAGTCTGACTGATCAGCAGAAAAAAGACTTTTTGGACTGTGCATGTCGCTGTTCATCTGGATGGGCAGGTCATATTGGGGTATGGTATGATCCAAATCCTGCGAGCACAACCGAGAATGGAGGGGAAGGACCATGTATAGGAGGAGTGGGTTCTTATGGCGGTTCAAGAAGACATCAGCTTATAGTAAATGATTGCACCAAGAGCTGCTGGCCAAGCAATGTTGGTACATACAACTCAACAGCAGTTGAAAAATTTTTAAAACAGGAAAATGAGAACTTTGGAAAATGAAAGGAGGATAAAGTGAAAAGATACAAAATTATAGCAAACATATGCTTTGCCCTTATCTTGATTGCAATGCCGACCTCAAAACTATTGGCGGAAAATCTTCCTATCGATAATGAATCATCAAAATCTGTAATAAAAAATCAGCATTGGGAGATTTTTACAAATAGAGATAATGTAACGGCACTTCTTGTCTCTGATGATGGGAGTTCACTTTGGGTGGGGACAGAAGCAGGCCTTGAAAAAAGAGATGCTCTTACCGGAGAGATCAAAGAGATTTACACGAATCAAAATGGCTTGCCCAACAATAAAATAACCTCTCTTCTTTCAGACAACCATGGCGGATTATGGGTAGATACATGGGACTGGGAACAGGGAGAGGGAAGCGGTCTTCTCCATATCAATCAAGATGGAACGCTGGAGGTGTTGAATAAGGAAAACTCCGGATTGCTTGATAATAACATCAAATCCATTATTTCAGACGAGCAGGGAGGCTTATGGATATATACATGGAGCATAAATAAGTGGAACGGACGCGGTATTTCTCATCTGAAACCTGATGGATCATGGAATATTTTTACTCAAGATAATTCAGAGTTGCCGGATGACGATATAGCATCATTTATTTCTGATGGCCATGGAGGCTTATGGATTGGGACTTACTATGGTGTTGCCCACCTTAAATCAGATCTGACATGGGAGCTATTTAATGACGATAACTCCGATCTTCCACCTAATTGGGTTTATGCCCTTATTTCCGATGGTGATGGAGGTGTATGGGCAGGAACAGCAGATGCTCTTGCACATATCAAGGCAGACGGGACATTGGAGCTGTTCAGCAAAGATAATTCATCTTTGCCGAGTAATGCTGTAACATCCTTTCTTTCCGACGGTCATGGAGGTCTATGGGCTCAAGGATATGATCCAGGTGATTTCACCCATATCAAGAGTGACGGAACATGGGAAGTGTTTAATAACGAACAGTTTGCTCTGCCCGGAGCCAAGATAAAATGCCTGCTTGCTGACGATCAAGGCAGTATCTGGGTTGGAACTGATGGCGGGCTTGCACATCTTAAAGATGATGGTTCATGGGAGGCATTTAGTTCAGAAAATTCCGGACTGACAAGCAATCTGGTAAAGTCTCTTTTCTTAGATGGAAGAGATGGAATATGGATAGGAACTGATGGAGGCCTTGTACATCTTGATAGAGACCGATCATGGAAAGTGTTCAATTCAGGTGTATCAGGGTTGCCAAACAACCATATTCTCTCTCTTCTTTCCGATGCCGATGAAGAAGGAGATCTCTGGATAGGTACTAACAATGGTCTTGCACACCATAAAACGGATGGAACATGGGATATCTTTAATAAGGAAAATTCAGGGCTGCCGGATAACACGATAAATTCTCTTCTTAATGATCAAAGGGGTGGTATATGGGTTGGAACTGATAGCGGGCTTTCGCACTTTAAGGTTGATGGAACATGGGAGAACTTTAATAAAGAGAATTCAGGGTTGCCACATAATAATATTCAAAAAGCATCGCTTGCGTCAGATTCTCAAGGCGGTATCTGGGTGGCGACAGATGGTGGACTTGCATACTTTAAGGCTGATGGAACATGGGAAATTTTTAATAAAACAAATTCGGGTCTTCCATATAGCTCCTTTAACTCGATTATTTCTGATGACCAGGGTGGTGTGTGGGTGACATCCTATTACTGGGAATATCACTGGGGGGGCATTATCTCTACCCCTTCCAGATGGGTAAGTACTGTTGCCCACTTAAAGGCGGACAGGACACTGGATATTTATAATACAGAAAACTCTGCGTTGCTGGAAAACAGAACAATACATTCCATATCTTTAGATGGAGAAGGTGGCTTATGGATCGGAACCGACGGAACTCTTTTGCACCTTAAGGCGGATACAACATGGCAAATGTTTAATAAAGATAATTCCGGTTTGCCTCATAATTGGGTAATAGGCACCATTTCTCCAGACAAGACAGGCGGTATCTGGATCGGAACTGATGGCGGACTTGCACATTTTAAGGCAGATGGAACATGGGAGAACTTTAATCCGGAGAACTCGGACCTTCCAGATGACTATGTTACATCAACTCTTTCTGACAATAGTGGAGGTGCATGGATAGGAACCAGCAGCGGGCTTGCCCATCTGACTTTCACTTCAACAGATATTGAGATGACTGTAGAGCCTGTGACACAATCGGGAACCGTTCTGCCGTTTTTTGCATTAGACGGCAAAATTCTTCTTAAAGCCCGAACTTCTATCATTGAAGGTAAAATCAGCCGTGTCTGGGCAGTTATACGTCCACCGCATATGGATAATATGGTTGATGACAACGGCTTGCCTGCACTGACTTTTCCAAAAACAGAGATCTATCCATCTGAAACCGAAAAAAATATCTGGGAAGGAGTCTGGAACGGTTTTGTTTACAAGGGAGATTATGAAATCACATTCTATGCAGAAGCAGACAACGGGCAGATTGAGAGCAGCGAATCGGTAAAGCTGACTATTGTCGGTGGTAAGGAGCTCCCTGAGAAGGCATCGCTCAAGGTCAATATCAATACTGACAGCTCTGATGAGGTCTATGGTGCCGGAGAATCCCTTATTCTGTCTGTAACAGAAAACCTTTCATATGGGTATGATCTTTATGTTGCCCTTATCATGCCGGATGGACAATTTACAGCCTTGAAAAACAGAGTTCAGGATTGCAGCGAGTTAAAAGAATATAATCAGCTCAACCAGACTGACAGATGGCCGGATATTAATAGAAACATGGCTAACCCCGTAACAGTCCTGGATATGATCCTGCCCCAGGAAAAACTTCAGCCCGGCCGATATTGTCTCTATGCCGCACTGATCCCTAAAGGTCAGGATCTGATAACTGCTTTTGACAAAGGTCTGTTTACTCTTGATGGAGCATGTTTCGAGATCACGATTTCAAGTATTTTTTAACCTACAATGAAGCTCCCCGCCGAAAGAGGCGGGGAAGGATCTATTTTTATAAAGACTTTCATGATTCGTTGTGGCCGGAAGCAATACACCGCTCCGGCGGTGCTGGTTATATAAAACCCTGTTGACCAATATAAAGCAGAATCTCATGAGCAGCTTCATCTGGTGTGATGTTCGTAGTATCTATGGTTATCTCATTGTTTTCCGGTATCTCGTAGGGGTCATCCACTCCTGTAAACCCTTTTAACAGCCCGGCTCTTGCCTTTGCATACATCCCCTTACGGTCACGCTTTTCACACTCTTCAACAGGAGTTGCCACATGCACTTCAAAAAAACCACCATGCATTTCAATTGCACTTCTGATTTCAGATCTTGTCTTTTCATATGGGGCTATCGGTGCACAGATGGCAACACCACGATTTTTTGTTATCTCTGCTGCTACAAAACCAATGCGTCGTACATTGATATCCCTGTGCTCTTTGGAGAAATTAAGTTCACTTGAGAGATTTCTTCTGACGATATCACCATCAAGCAGTGTGACCGGTCTGGTACCTATCTCCATGAATTTTGCGTAGAGTACATTGGCAATAGTGGATTTGCCTGCCCCTGACAGTCCTGTCAGAAAGACTGTAAAACCCTGCCCGGAGGGTGGAGGGTAGGATTTTTTCAATTCACTTACAACTTCGGGAAAGGTCGCCCACTCCGGCACACTTTTTCCTGCACGAATTCTTTTTCTGATATCTGTACCTGACAGAAAGATTGGCTCTGACAGAGGGGTTGTTTCTGTATAGCCTGAATTTGAAGTAGCATTTGAACCTTTACCTGTGGAGAATTCACTTGCAGAAAAATTTGAATCTTTACCTGCCACAAATTCGCTTTCAGAAATTTTACCTGCAAGAATTTCGTCTTCAAACCGGTATTCATCCTCAAATGGCAGGTATAGCATTTTTTTAAATGATATTACCTCAACTCCGATTTCAGGGGCGGCCTCAGACGCAAGTCTGGAAGCATCCTCACAGTTATAAAAAGGTACTCCATTTTTATCCATTCCAGGACTTGAGTGGTCATATCCTATTATAAAATGGGTGCAGCCAAAATTTTTACCCATGATCATGTGAAGCAGAGCATCTCGTGGCCCTGCCATTCTCATGGCTAATGGAAGAAGATTTAGCAGAAAAGAGTTTGGGGGGTAGTGAGATTCCATCTTTTTATAGCACTTCATACGGGTAAAATGGTCAAAGTCACCTGGTTTTGTCTCTCCGGCAACGGGCAGAAGAAGAAGATTAGCCTTGGCCATCTGCATGGCCCTGATTGTCATCTCAAACTGCGGTCTATGCAGAGGTTGATGTGTCTGAAAACCAACCACCCTTTTCCATCCAAATTTTTTGAATATTTCCCGCACTTCTTCAGGAGACCTTCTGAGCTGCTTGAAATCGGAATGGATCGGAAGACTCATAGTTTCAACCTTTCCTCCTATGTAAAACTGCCCTGACCTATTATATAGATAGTGGACCCCTGGATGCTCTATGTCCTTTGTTCCATATAGAATCATCGTCTCTCTATCCCTGTCGACAGGCCATATATCTTCAACACTCATCATTCCAAGCAGAAAGCCTTCAGGATCCCTGAGCATTACAGACTGGCCTGTTTCCAGGGTATTTCCAAGAGATTCTGGTACATCAAGACATATGGGTACAGGCCATAGCTCCCCTGTTGAAAGACGCATTCTGTCCAGTACAGTTTCATAGTCAATCTGTGTCATAAAGCCTTTTAAAGGTGAATAGGCTCCAGTTGAAAGAAGCTCAAAGTCACACATCTGACGGGGATTGAGAATAACATCTGGCATTGTGGATGACACTTTTTTTAAAAGCTCGCAACGTTCATGATCGACAATCAAATTGACAAGCTGGCTGCTGTTGCCATGTGCAAGAGGGGGAAAACAGGCAGTTTTATTTTTTAACATTTCATCTTTATCTGTTACCATTTTATCTCCATAAAAAATTTACAAAACTCGATCATGGCCGTTGACCACAATATCAATAGACTCAATTGTGCAAATCTTATATCCAACCAACTTGACTATTGGTATCCTTTGCTGTAATAGATCGAACCATCTTTATAATGACAGTTCATGAGTTGATATTAAATTACAGCAAGTGTACATAAGTTGATCTATAAGTTGATCTTAAATTACAACAGTGTACATTTTTTTCAAATAATCAAACCAAGACTTTAAATGCAAAGCTTTACTCTAAAAAACCATTTGTCTCTTGCAATTTTTCTATTTCTTGTATCCGCAGCCATCAGTCTGTTTCTGATAAAGCATACAAAAGTACTTGATATTCCAAATGGCCGATCTTCACACTCCAAACCTACTCCAACAATTGGCGGAGTAGCAATTGTTTTCACATTTTTTCTGAGCATGGCTATCCTCTATTTTTTTGCCCACACCACAATGATCACAGAAAGATACTTTCTTGGTTTTACATTCTCAAGCCTGTTAATTGCCGGCATGTCATTCTATGATGACTTTAAGTGTAAACCCTTTTACATCAAGCTTGCAACACAGATTTTTGCTGTGATTGTTGTAATGTCCTTTGGTATCATCATCCACCAGATTAATTTTCCCTATAATTTTCTTTTCTTGAATGATAAATCACTTGGAGCGGCAAGCTATGTGATTACCTTTGGATGGATACTTGGTATGACAAACGCTTATAATTTCATGGATGGACTAAATGGTATGGCTGGAGGAAACGCCATAATAGCATCCATCTTCTTCTGCATCATATCTCTTGATCAGGGAAGCGATTTTACCTATATGGTATCTTATACTCTTGCAGCAGGAGTCTCAGGTTTTTTGATCTTTAATTTCCCAAGGGGAAAGTTGTTCATGGGAGATATCGGCAGCACATTTTTAGGATTCTCATTTGCAACATTATCCATTATCGCATCCCTTTATGATAACGCCCATACATCTTTATTAATTATTCCACTGCTCTTTTTTCATTTTATTTACGACACTTTTTTTACTTTTATACGTCGAATGATAAACGGAGAAAATGTCTTCCAGGCACATAGAACCCATTTATACCAGCTATTCAACAGACTTGGCTACAGACATTTTTCAGTTACCATGTTTTACTATACTGTAGCCGTAGCACAAGGTATGGGTGCTCTGTGGATGATCAAAATACCAGGACTGCAAAGATTGCTGATATTTATTCCATACTTAGTGTTTCAGATAATCTATAGCATTGTGATTATATATTACGCAAAAAAAAGAGGTGTAATATGAATGACTCTTTACCCAAATCAGCATCACCCAAGAATGAACAAAAAAACCCAAAACATGAGGCTTCATCACCCGGAGACAAAGAGAACTCACCTGCAATAATATTTGGATTAAAAGATTATCCAAGACCCAGAAACTCAGGTTTTTTTTACTGCAAACCCCCTTCTATGTTTGGAAATTTCAGCATCAAAACCCTTGCAGTACTTGATCTTTACAATACAGACAGACAATATATTACCCAGATAATAACCAAAGGTATTGAGTGTATGCTCGAAGATGATGAGTATGCTGATAACAAAGAGCATTACCTGACAAATTATGAAACTGAGAATATGAAGCCGTTTGTCCAGAATATTCTTAAACAGGTGATTGAAAACAAGCTTTTGTTGACATTATGAATCTGATACTTTTATTCGAGGAGGATTTCACAGCTCAAGAGAGGGTTCTCCTTTACGGAAGAAGATTGGAACATATTAGAAAGGTTCATCGTGCCAATAGAGGAGATACTCTGAATGTCGGGCTTTTGAACAACCGCATGGGCAGAGGTAAAATTATTGCTATAGATAACAGCAGTGTTGAGATGGAAATAACGCTTGACCATGAACCGCCCCCTCCCCTGCCCCTCACTTTGGTAATTGCCCTGCCAAGACCCAAGATGCTAAGGCGGATTCTGCAGTCTGTAGCCTCTCTTGGTATCAAGGAGATTTACCTTATCAACTCATGGCGTGTAGAAAAATCCTTCTGGTCATCTCCATTTCTTGCACCTGAGAGGCTTAACAACGAGCTTGCTATAGGTCTTGAGCAGGCCAAAGATACCATAATGCCCATGATCTATTTAAAACGTCTCTTTAAACCTTTTGTCACAGAAGAGCTTTTTCTGCTTGCCGAAGGGAAGAACTCAAGCTCTATTTCAACATTTTCAAATCCTCCAGCTGATAGTGCAGGCACAAATCAACGTAGACCCATTGCAATCACAGCACACCCGGGAGCTATTACTCCATGTCCGGAAGGGATAACGCAAAGCTCTATTCTCGTAATGGGGCCGGAAGGTGGATTCATTGACATTGAGATCGATACACTTGAACAAACAGGCTTCACAACTGTAAATATTGGCAAAAGAATTCTGAGACTTGAAACAGCAGTCCCATTCATTGTATCAAAATTATATTAAGCTCAAAACTGGTATGGCCACATCTTTATACTCAAATATTCATGGCCATTGTTTTGTGACACCGAATCATGAAAATTTAACAAAATTGTTTTTAAGGAATATATAAATGACACAGAGCCGGACAAAGAACACAAAAGACACACCCTCTCAAACAACTGAAAATAAAAACAAAATTAACCCTGAACGTAAAATGGCATTTGAAAGTCTGCCCCCGCATATGAGGGAAAATATGACCGATGAGGAGATAGAACTTTTCCTTTATGCCAAAGAGTGGCCAGAATCCATGTTTAAAAAGTTTGATGAATTTATTTTTACCAAATAGAACAGTAAGTATATAAGTGCACAATTTATTATCGACAAAGTTTTGTCAATGTGGCACTGACAAGTTCCTATACATAAGGTCTGTGGGCTACAAAAATATAGACTTCAGATGCGATAGATATCATGAGTTATCTGGATGAGTGACTTACTATCATTGCCTGTTTTCAAGATATCAGGTTAACCAGAACCCTCCCTTTCTGCATGCCTTTAAGTATAAGGCTGATATTATCATCAAGCTCCTGAAGAGAAATCTCTTTGCAAAAGCCGTCCGGATAGCTCAATTTCCATCCATCTGCAAACAGTTTCCAGATCGCAAGTCTGTGATCCATAGGGCAATTCTGTGAATCAATTCCAATCAGCTTGACACCCCTTAAAATAAAAGGAAATACATTAATAGGAAGATCTGACGAAGCAACAAGGCCACAGCATGTAACCACTGCCCAGGAGAGTGTTGACTTGATGGCAGTAGCAAGAATATCTCCTCCCACGGTATCCACAACTCCTGCCCATCTTCCTTTAAGAACAGGCCGTCCGCTTTTATCGACCGCATCTTCACGACTGATGATCTCTTTTGCTCCAAGCGATTTTAAAAAATCATTAGCATCAGGTTTTCCTGACACTCCAACTACGGTATATCCCAAGATTGACAGCAAAGATACCGCAATGCTTCCTACTCCTCCTGTAGCTCCTGTCACAAGAATCTCTCCATCGTCAGTCGAAATATCCCGAAGTATCGGAAAGACAGACATGCCTGCTGTAAATCCTGCTGTACCAAGAATCATGCTCTCTTTGAGAGACATCGTTAGAGGAAGTTTAACCACCCATCCGGCTGGTACTCTTATATATTGCCCAAAACCGCCTGATGTATTCATGCCAAGGTCATATCCGGTGACAAGAACTTCGTCACCAGTTTTAAATTGATCACTACGGCTATCCACGACAACACCGGATGCGTCAATACCGGGTGTATGTGGATAATGTCTTGTAACCCCTTTGTTGCCTGTTGCAGAGAGAGCATCCTTGTAATTCAACGAGGAGTAATGAACTCTTATCAGAACATCTCCATCTGGAAGCTCTTGTGTTGATGTTTCACAGACAGCTCCTGAAAAGCTGTTTTTGTCAGTCTCTCTAACAATAAATGCGGTGAAGTTTATCTGTTCCATTTTTAATCGCTCCCTTTTGATGTCATACATCCTGCAGCCATACCTCCTGCAGAACTAAATTTTCATCCAGTAAAATCAAGGAATAAAATCCATTTTTGAAGAATGTCTATTGTGTACGAATTTGGATTCGTATTTCTGATTTTTATATCATTTTGCATCATTGATTATTCTTATGCTTGACATAGTCAGGATAAAGTATCTTTGCACACTCAGGACATATACCATGACTGAATGATGCTTGCGAGTGTTCGGTCACATACTTTTCTATCTGCTCATATTCACCTGCCTCATTACGAATTTTCTTGCATGATGCACATATCGGCAAAATTCCTTCCAATATCTTGATTTCCTTTTCCAGCTCTTCTGTCTGCCATGCAGTCCTATCAATCAGATACGCATAGATCATTAATACCAATACAGTTACAGGGGCATTAAGAAGGGCAGTATAAATAAATTGAATTGCGTTCCATGGAAAATAGAACCCAACTCTTACCATAGGCAGCAATATTGCCATTGCATATGCAAGCCCTCTTTTCTGCCTCCATGCTGACATCCCGACCGGAAGAGCATAAGCAATCGGAAATTCAATATGTCTTCCTGTTATATAGTCAATCAGCAGGACCGCAAATGCGACCAATATGCAGCACAACACTGTTCTTTTTATATACAACTCATGAATGAATTTAATAACACTTCTCATTTAGTAAACCTCAATGTGTATCATTACATCCTCGAAATATTTACAAAACTGGCATTATCATACGCTCTGGTACGACTATTTGATAAAACTCCTTTTCTGTAAGCAGCTTAAGTTCAACAGCAACTTGGCATAGTGTTTTACCCTCTTGATGAGCCTTTTTAGCAACCAGTGCTGCATTATCGTAACCTATGGTAGGGGTAAGAGCAGTGACGAGCATAAGCGAGTCATTAAGATGCTTCTTGATTCTCTCAAGATTGGGTTGAATGCCAGTTACGCAGTTTAAAGCAAAGGAGTTGCAAGCATCTCCAAGAAGACGAATTGACTGCAGAGCATTGAAAGCAAGCACAGGCATAAAGACATTTAACTCAAAGTTGCCAGACGATCCTGCAAAAGTGATGGTTGTATCGTTGCCAATTACCTGAGCACAGACCATTGTCATGGCTTCGCACTGTGTGGGATTAACTTTCCCTGGCATGATGGAGCTTCCAGGTTCATTTTCCGGCAAAATAAGTTCACCAATGCCGCAGCGTGGTCCACTGCCTAGCCAACGAATATCGTTTGCAATCTTATTCAGGGAACAGGCAAGTGTCTTGAACGCCCCGCTTGCTTCAACAATGGCATCTCGGCTGCCAAGAGCTTCAAATTTGTTAGGAGCAGTAATAAAGGGCAGTCCGGTTTTAACGGCAATTGCAGAAGCTGCCTTTGATGCATAATCAGGATGTGAGTTCAACCCTGTACCTACGGCAGTGCCGCCAAGCGGCAGTTCGTAAAGGTGGGGCAGACAGTTGTTAAGTGCACGTATGGCATTACCAAGTTGAGTAACATATCCTGAAAACTCCTGGGAAAGCATAAGAGGTGTCGCATCTTGAAGGTGAGTGCGTCCAATTTTAACAATATCTCCAAAAGATTTGGCCTTATCATCCAAAGTTTTTATAAGAAGAGTGACAGCAGGAACAAGATGGTGGTGAATCTGCTCCACAATGGCAATATTAATAGCAGTTGGAAATGCGTCATTTGTGGATTGGCATCTGTTAACATGGTCATTAGGGTGTATGGGGGATCTGCTTCCCAATACTCCGCAACTGATCTCGATGGCACGGTTGGAGATCACCTCATTGACATTCATATTTGTCTGTGTGCCGCTGCCTGTCTGCCATACTACCAGAGGAAAGTGATCATCAAGATCTCCGTCAATTACCTCCTGTGAGGCTCTGATTATTAAATCTGCTTTATCCTGATCTAACAAACCCAGTACAGCGTTCACCTCTGCTGCAGATTGCTTGACAATACCAAGAGCCCTTATCATCTCTCTTGGAAAACGCTCTGTGCCAATCTTGAAATTCTGTAATGAACGCTGAGTCTGAGCACCCCAGTAACGGTCAGCAGGTACTTCAATCTGGCCCATGCTGTCCTTTTCGCATCTTGTATGCATATGATCTCTCCTGATTGATACAACACTATCGAATAAATGACTTTTGGGCAGGCTCTTATAATTGTCAAGATTTCTATCACGAAACAACAAATCATGTCAAAAAAAGAGTTATTTCAATAATGTGTTTTTTACAAAAAAAATTACAAAAAAGAATTTAAAACGATCTCTTTTCTGAGAATTTCTCACACTATAGCTGCGAATTTAGACGTAACCTCTCAACAAACATGATTATAAAATATTGAAATAATTATATTTAAAATTTAAATATCTTTGAACATAATATTTTATCTCATGCATGGCATTGTCTTTGCTATCTACGTAAAGAGAAATTACTTGTCAACAAAAGGTGTGCCATAATCCATGAGTGAACCTATGGCTGCAACCATGACATAAGCCTATGGTTCTAAGATTCATTGGTATGCCACTTATATTATCAAGTTTATCATAGAATGAAATTTACAATTTATAAGACAAAGGAGAAAAAATGAAAATGTCGATCACAAAACAGCCGTACATGAACAAATCAATCTTTATAACAGCTCTGTCCATACTTATAACGGCTATATCCATGTTTTTTACAACCAGTGCTTTTGCCGGAGACGAGGTAATAAACTCAGGAGATACTGCATGGATCATTGTGGCAACTGCATTGGTAATGGTTATGACCCCGGCAGGTCTTGCCCTGTTTTATGGCGGTATGTCTCGCTATAAAAATCTGCTCAACACATATGCCATGACATTTATGGCGTACTGCGTTGGCAGTATTGTCTGGGTAGTCTGGGGATATACCTTGGCTTTTGGCCCTGATAAGGCAGGATTAATAGGAGGATTTGACCATATACTTCTTTCGGGAATAACCCCTGCCGGTATAACCGGAACAATCCCCACTCTTATTTTTGTGCTGTTTCAGATGACATTTGCATGTATTACCGGTGCTTTGGTTCTGGGGGCAGTTGTGGATAGAATCAAATTCTCATCATGGATAGTTTTTATAATTCTATGGATAACTGTTGTATATTGTCCTGTTGCCCACTGGGTCTGGGGAGGGGGATGGATGGCAACAATGGGTGCTCTGGATTATGCCGGAGGTAATGTTGTTCATATAAACGCAGGTGTTGCAGGGCTTGTTCTTGCCCTTGTTCTTGGCAAGAGAGTTGGTTATGGCAAAGAGGCTATGTTTCCCTCAAGCATTGCACTTACAGCACTTGGAGCAGGTCTCTTATGGTTTGGCTGGTTTGGTTTTAATGCAGGAAGCAGACTTGCCGCTGATGGAGTTGCAGCATCCGCATTTCTTGTAACCAACACAGCCGCTGCTGCTGGTGGCATTGCCTGGATGGCTATTGAGTGGTATCACACAAAAAGACCAACACTTCTTGGAATTGCATCAGGTGTTGTGGCAGGTCTTGTAGCAATCACACCTGCATCAGGTTTTGTTAACCTGCCCTCCTCAATCATAATTGGATTTGTCGCCGGAATTATAGGTTTTCTTAGCGTCTCAATTTTAAAGAAAAAAATGGGATATGATGACTCTCTTGATGCCTTTGGTGTTCATGGGGTGTGTGGAATATGGGGTGCTATAGCAACAGGCATTTTTGCAGACCCATCCATTACAGAAGGCGTTGCAGGAGCACTCTACGGAAATCCTGGTCAGATATGGACACAGTTTGTATCAGTAGTTGCTACAGCGGCCTACAGTGCGGTTGCCACATTGATCGTAGTCTATGTAACCAGTGCCGTAACATCAGGGCTCAGAGTGGATAAAGAGGATGAAATAACAGGTCTTGACAGCTCCATTCACGGAGAAAGGGCTTTTGAGATATTCTGATAACCCTGAGCGTTCCCATCATTATTTAAATGATCATAAATTTTAATCCCAAACAAGAGTCGCAGCAAAACCGCTTTATGTTATGCTGCGACTCTTTTGCTTGATATGCTTCTTATCTGCGGCTGAGCCTCTTGGCCATTCCCATCACAGAATAGACAAGTTGTGCAGCCGCAAAATCTGATGCATGATCGCCTTTAACAGGTGCAAGTTCAACCACATCAAACCCGACGACCTCTCTTCCTCTGATAACGCATTCAAGCAGAGTAAGGGTATCATGCCAGCCGATACCCCCAGGAACAGGAGTTCCGGTCGCCCTGATTACAGATGGATCAAGTCCGTCAACATCCAGAGTAATATAAATTTTCTCTGGAAATCCAGCAGGAAGTAAACTGTCAGAAAAGATATCGGAAGAAGAGTAGCAGGAGGATGTTGTGGTGGAAGATAAAATTTTAGAAGGTAGATCAGGATAATCAGCAGACAAATGAGGATAGACAGAAGGTATATGAAGATGTTTGGCAATCAGATTTTTAAGATAGATCTCCCGTGCATCAATAAACGGGATCTTTTTTTCGCTCCTGAAAATAACCTCTTCATGTGAAATAGCACGCACACCAATCTGAAACAGAGGGATATCAAGATCCTCCACAGCTCTGCGCATGACACAGGCGTGACTTAACCGGCTGCCTTCATAACTGTCTCTCAAATCAGCATGTGCATCAATCTGAATAATTCCAAAAGGTGCACTGGCATTATCCACGACACTTGAAATATTCACGGCATTTGCAGTATTCACAGAAGGCTCGACCTGAACATCACCTGAAGTTTGAATAAGATGTTTTTTGATTGCTCTCAGAGCACCAAGAGTAACGGTGTGCTCTCCTCCAAGCAGAACCGGAACAGAACTGACTGGAATATTGTTAACTGTAATGGGTTTAAATTGGAGTGTTCTTGCTACAAGTTTTTCAATACGCTCAAGAACAGTCTCAGGTTCACCATTACAGTCAACCGGTCGAGCAGTGTAAATACCACAATCATGTATAACAGCAAGCCCCTGAGAGCTGTCCCACGCCTCAAGCTGATTTGAGGCATCAAGAATTGCATGAGGACCTGCCGATGTTCCGCCTCTATAAGAGACAGAGGATTCCATTGGGGCAGGAATTACATGAAAAAGAGAGTGCTCTTCTCTATCTTCAGCTACTTCAGATTCAAAAAATTTCAATTAGTTATATTCCCTGTAATATGCAATGATGCACGGCAATAACAAATTATGATAATCTGCCTTTAAAGTCAGAATAGTCAAATTTTCTGACTATCTCCACCTTTACATGATTTTTTTTCTCGCCAGTGTCCTTTTTTCTTGCCAGAATATCATCTTTTCTAACCAGAGCGATAGAGGGCAACCTGATCCCGTTGAATGTATTTGTCTTTACCATCGAGTATATGGCCATATCGGTAAAAACAAGTTTATCTCCAATATTAAGAGGCTCATCAAAGGAATAGATTCCTGCAACATCTCCGGCAAGGCATGACAATCCGCCTATTCTGTAGATATACTTCTCTGCTGTCATTTGAGATCCTGCTGTTATTTCTGGCAGATCCGCTGGATTTTCAGAATGCATAATATAAGGGCGATACGGCATCTCCAGAACATCCGGCATATGGGCAGGAACGCAAGCATCCATTATGGCGATGTCTATACCTCTTCTGGCGGCTGAAGCAGCAGCAATATCAGAACCAGCAGCAATATCAGAACCAGCAGCAACATCAGAATCAGCAGCAATATCAGAAGCAGTAACAATATCGGAATCTGTGATGATATCAAGTACAGTTGCCACAAGATATCCGGCATTTAGTGCTACTGCCTCTCCTGGTTCAAGATAGACCTGCACACCCCATTTCTGTTGAAAATCATTGATTATATTTTCAAGAAGCCTGATGTTGTAACCAGGCCTTGTAATGTGGTGTCCGCCACCAAAGTTGATATATTTCATTTTTGAAATATATTCTCCAAAGCGTGACTCCACAGCCTTTACAGTTCTTTGCAGACAATCAGAATCCTGTTCACAAAGGTTGTGCCAGTGCAGCCCTGTGATACCATCAAGAAGATCATCCCTAAAATGTGCCAGTTTCACGCCAAGTCTGGAGCCTGGAGCACATGGATCATAAATTGGAACAGCACCTTCCGAATGTTCGGGATTTATACGGATACCAAAATCAATATGCCTTCCAAGCTGTGAAACTCTCTGTTGTACAATCGGCCTGAAACGCTCCAGTTGACCAAAGGAGTTAAATACAAGGTGATCTGTAGTTTCGCAAAGATCAAGGATATCATTTTCAGAATAGGCAGCAGCAAAGGTGTGAACCTCTTTTTGGAACTCCTCTCTGCCAAGCCTTGCCTCATCTGGAGAGCTTGCACATATACCATCCAGATACCCTCTAATGAGAGGAAAGAGTCTGAACATGGAGAAGCATTTGAGTGCAAGAAGTATCTTGCAACCTGTGTGCTCCTTTACGGATGAAAGTATCTCAAGATTGTGCAAAATCAGATTTTCATCAACAACAAAGCAAGGAGTATCTATATCTTCAGGGTTAAAATTCAGGGTGTTGTATTTCATAAACAACTTTTAATCTCCTGTCTATTATTTACAGGCAAATCTCCATCTGTCTGAATCAGGATGGCCAGGATTTACAGGATGGACAAGATGTTTATCCTATAAATCCTTTCATCTTGAATATCCTGATTCAGACTGTGTTAACAAGGTTTAGGAATCGATAGGTGTCGACTTTGAGAATCTTACAGGAAAGGCCATCTTACTCAATATCCATAACCTTCCATGGAAGACCATGCTTGTTCAAAGCCTCCATAAAGGGATCAGGATCAAACTGCTCCATATTCCACACTCCAGATGCATGCCATTTTTTCTGGAGCATCATCATGGCACCGATCATGGCAGGTACGCCGGTTGTATAGGAGATAGCCTGGGAACCCACCTCTTCATAGGCAGCTTCATGGCTGCATATGTTATAGATAAAAATGGTTTTGCTCTTGCCATCTTTGACACCTTTCATCAAACAGCCGATACATGTACGTCCCTTTGTAAGCGGCCCCAAAGATGCAGGTTCAGGAAGAACAGCCTTAAGAAAATTGATGGGAACTATCTTGTTCCCCTGGTATTCTACAGGGTCAATACGGGTCATGCCTACATTTTCCAGCACTCTCAGATGGGTCAGATACTGTTCTGAAAAGGTCATCCAGAACCTTGCTCTTTTCAAGCCTTTGAGATTCATAACCAATGATTCAAGCTCTTCATGATATAAGAGATAACATTTTTTTTCACCTATGCCTTCAGGGAAATTATAGTTCATAGACCATGATAGCGGGTCTGTTTCAATCCAATCTCCATGATCCCAGAATCTGCCTCTTTGAGTGATTTCACGAATATTTATTTCAGGATTAAAATTGGTGGCAAAATGCTGGCCATGGCTTCCGGCATTGCAATCAATTATATCTAATTCATGTATTTCATCAAACTTATGTTTTTGTGCCCATGCACAAAAGACATTGGTTACTCCAGGATCAAATCCTGACCCCAATAGGGCCATAATCCCCTTTTCCTTAAATTTTTCCTGATATGCCCACTGCCATTTGTACTCAAATTTTGCAACATCTTTGGGTTCATAATTTGCAGTGTCAAGATAATCAACTTCTGTGGCAAGACAGGCATCCATAATTGGAAGATCCTGGTAGGGAAGTGCAAGATTGACTACAATATCAGGCTCTATTTTTTTAATTAAAGCGATCGTCTCCTGTACATCATCTGCATCAAGGCTTGCGGTTGTGACACTGATTCCACTTCTTTTCAATACATCCTGTGCAATGGCATCACATTTTGATTTTGTCCGGCTTGCCAGAACAATTTCTGAAAAAATCTCCGGAATCTGTGCACATTTATGGGTCGTGACACTTCCGACTCCACCTGCTCCAATGATCAGAATTTTAGACATTTTTCTTCTCCATTTTCTAAAAACCAACAGGAAAAAACAGTCCTGATATAGCTTTTTAATTTATCAATTTCAAATAGACAGGCTATCTTTCAAAATAGGTATATCCGCGAAGACCCATCTCATAGGCCTCCATTATCTCTCTTCGCTCCTGAGCAGATATGTTGCCCTTGCGTACCGCCCTTTCCGCAGTTTTTCGAAAACGCACAAGCAGTCTTTTGGGATCATATTCCACATATGAGAGAATGTCTGAAACAGTGTCTCCCTCAAGTTCTCCGACAAACTCATACTCCCCGTTTTCAAGGACTCTGACTGTAACTATATTGGTATCGCCAAGAAGATTATGAAGATCTCCAAGAGTCTCTTGATATGCTCCTACAAGAAAAGCACCAAGATAATACTCCTCAGACTCCTTAAGATCATGTAACGGAAGATAGTGCTTGATACCATGACGATCAATGAAACGGTCAATCTTGCCGTCACAATCACATGTGATATCCGCAATTATGGCATTTCTGTTAGGCTCTTCATTAAGCCTGTGGATCGGCATTACAGGAAACATCTGATCAATTGCCCATGCGTCTGGAAGTGACTGGAATACGCTGAAATTGCAGTAATAGATATCAGACAGAGCCTGGTCAATGTCAGATATTTCCGGTGTAACATGCTTAAGTCCCTTGGAGATCCTTGCAATTTCATTTATGGTGCTCCAAAATATTTTCTCTGCCAAAGAGCGCTGTCTCAAGGTAATTTTCCCGTGATTGAAAAGCTGGCGAGCCTCGTCTCTGTAGTATATAATATCGTTAAAACACTCCTGAATATTACGTACCGATAGAGACTTGAGTGAATCAAACATATATTTTATCTGGGAAGGGCAACCTTCGGGAAGCATCTGAGGAAGTGGTTCGGGCTGAAAACGAGTAACATCCAGAACATTGAACAGAAGCATGGAATAATAGGCCACAAGAGCTCTGCCCGATTCTGTTATAATAGTAGGATGTTGAATACCCACCTCATCCAGGGAGGTCATGACCGCTTCAATTATATCTGTACAGTATTCATTGAGAGTATAATTGCGGCTGCTCAGAAAATTGGACTGGGAACCATCGTAGTCAACGGCAAGTCCGCCACCCAGATCTAAGTATTTTACATTGGCACCCTCCATGGCAAGACCTGCATATACCCGACAAGCCTCATTAACCGCTGTTCTGATCTCCCGTATGTTGGAGATCTGGGAACCAAGATGGTAATGAACCATCTGAAGACAATCAAGCATCCCCTCTTTTGCAAGAAGATCCACTGCCTCAATGATCTGGGTTGTGTTAAGGCCAAAGATGCTTCTTTCTCCGCCAGACTCTCCCCAATGCCCTCCTGCCTGGGTGGCAAGTTTAATCCTCACTCCTAAAATAGGGGTTGCTCCAAGTATCCTTGAGCGTTCAATAATAAGGGGAAGTTCGCTTGGCATCTCCAGAACCAGAATGCACTTATATCCTATTTTAGTGGCATAAAGACCAAGATCGATAAACTCCTGATCCTTGTATCCATTACATATCAAAGGTGCCTGTGTATCAGAGAGCATTCCCATGGCCGCAATCAGTTCTGCTTTGCTGCCGGCTTCAAGACCATGATGATATTTTGCACCGTAAAGTGTTATCCCCTCAATAACCTGCTGCTGCTGATTTACCTTGATTGGATAAGCTCCTGTGAATGTTCCTTTATAATCAAGCTCTTTCATTGCATAGAGAAAACTCTCGTTAAGCTCGGCAATCTGTGAGTCAAGTATATTTTCAACTCGAATCAGTACAGGCATTCCAAGACCTCTGTCTTCGATTCCTGCAACAATTTCTCTTATGCTGACTGCACGATTCACGGCTCCGGGTGATGGCATTACCATCAGATCCCCATTTTCAGCAACATTGAAATATCCCCCACCCCACTCGTTAATACCGTAAAGGTCAGTCGATTTTGTTATATTCCACCGTTCAAGGTTATTGTTCACAAAAAAAACTCCTATATTATTAGTCCACAGATAGAATCAAAGATATAAAGGGGGCATTATATACAATGGGTTGACATTTAAGGCAAAGATTATTTGAAAGAGATTAATTGCCTACAACATAATTAAATTGGTGGAAATGCCACCTGAGACACGGACAAAGGGTTTGTCTCACCAAAAGACTTTTCTGGAAGTCTATAGTCTGCCTATTGCAGGAATTTCAAGTTTTGAACCTGTTGACCATCTCATTGAGGTCTCTTGCCAAATCATTAAGTTTAACGGCATTGTCATTGACTTTAACACAGCTTCTGGACATTTCACCGGCTGAATGGTTTATCTCTGCAACCTGGCGGGAAATTTCTGATGTAGAAGATGATGTCTGAGAGAGAGTCGCATTGATATCTGATATCCCATCTGAAGATTGGGAGACATTATGTGAGATTTCATTTGTAGTTACAGACTGCTCTTCAATAGCACTTGCAATCCCGGATACTATATCATTGATCTCATCAACAATGCCCGATATGTTATGAATATTCTCTCCGGCCAATTGGGTTGAACCCTGAATCAGGTTAATCTGTTCATTTATCTTAATGGTTGCATCCGCGGTCTGGCGTGCAAGAACCTTGATCTCGTTTGCTACCACAGCAAATCCCTTACCCGCTTCACCCGCCCTTGCAGATTCAATGGTGGCATTTAGTGCTAAAAGATTGGTCTGTTCTGAAATTTCGGTGATAACCTCGGTGATTTTACCTATCTCTTTTGCAAGAGAGGTAAGTTGACTTACGTTTTCTTTAGCCATTGTTGACTGCTTCACAGCTTCATTAGTAACCTTATTTGCCTTTGCTGTACTCTTTGCGATCTCATTTATAGTGGCATTCATCTGTTCTGTGGCTCCGGCAACCATATTGACATTAACTGTGGTCTGCTCCATGGCCGATGCAACAGATTGCATATTTGAGTTCATATCTTCAGATGATGTGTTGGCTACATTTACTTTTGCAAAGATATCCTCTGCGTTGCCGGTCATCATTTTGGATATGGATGACATCTCACCGGCACTTGATGTGAGCAAACCTGCATTCTCCTTTATCTTAAGGATCATCTGCTGAAGATGCTCAATAAATTTATTAAACCAGTGTGCAAGCTCCCCTGCTTCATCTTTTGTACGCACCGTAATACGTCTGGTCAGATCACCCTCTCCTTCTGCAATCTCTTTTAACATCTTACTGGTTTCAACAACAGGGCGTGAAATTTTCCTTGCAACAAAGAATGTTACAAGAGCAATGACAAGGCATACAACAGCCATAAAAACAGCCTGTTGGATTATGGTTAAAAACATCATATGGTTAATCTCTTTCTCTTTTTTAACAAGAGCTTTTTTGATATCATCAACATAAACTCCTGTACCCACTACCCATCCATAGGGTTCAAAGAGTTTAACATAGGATATCTTGGAAACCGGCTTTTCCTCTCCTGGCTTTGGCCACATGTATTCAACAAACCCTTCTCCCTTTTCGCGGCAGACAGCATTCATCTCCTTGAAAAGATACTTGTTCTCAGGATCTTTAAAGCCTGAAATATCCTTGCCATCAAGCTCGGGTTTAATAGGGTGCATGACCATGTTAAATTTTGCATGACTGTCAGCAGATAGCTCGTGTATCCAGAAGTAGTCATTTTTTTCAGGGCCATACCGAAGATTCCCTACGACCTCTTTACTTCTATCCTTGAATCCGGTCTCTGCAACTTCGAGAGATAAACTTGAACCTATAATCCAGTTCCAGGGTTTAAAAAGCCTTGCATAGGCAATTTTAGGATCTGGCTGCTTCTGGCCCGACTTTTGGTCTATCTTATACCACATATAGCTAAACCACGCCTCTCCTGCACCTATATTGTCCTTAAGCAGACTTGGAAAAAGCTTATTTCCCTGAATATCTTTAAGATTTGAAATATCCTTTCCAATCAGGTCAGGAAATTTTGGGTTTGCAACCATTTTCAAATCAGTATCAACTATCCAGAAAGCTGTATCCATGTCATACCTAAGTGAAGAGATGGTTTTTGTGATAAAATTCTTTTTATTTTCAACAGAGAGGGTGTTCATTCCTGAAATACCCGCTGTTTCAGAAGAGGAGCGACTCTCCATATCCTGGTATATGGCATCAAGAGTGCCATAAGCGATGCTAACAGCATTTTCCAGTCTGTGGCTCACAACAGCTTTAATCCTGTTTATATCATTGGCTTCACGGTATGCGGTTTCAATCACGGAATAAGCGTTTCCTGTCATGGTTCTTAGAGTTTCCGTTTTGAAGTTAAGCATTGAATCTTCTGTAGACTTAAGCTCAAGATCGCTCTGTTTTTTGATTGAGTTAATGGATACAGCCATTGATGTCACTCCAATGGATAACACTACACTCAAAATTAAAATCATCAATTTAGTTGTGATACGCATTGATTGTCCCCTCTCCAAAGATTGAATATCAAAAATATAAAGAATAGAATATATTTATAGCCCTATCGAACATAAACAGCTTAACTGCGGCTATCACCTACTTGAAAATCTTTGAGCACTCAATTAATAAATTTAATTTATTAATTAAACTGAAATTGATAGTTAATCAATCATCTTCTTTAAGTCAAGTATGAAATGAAGATGCTAAAGTATCGTTTTACCAAGACGATTAAAGGATAATAGAAGCTATTTTATTTACCCATGAATTGCAATCAAACAAAAAAACAGAGCGAAGTTGGTTATATCCACTGTTAAGACCAAAAGCATGACAAAAATCATAGTTAAATCATGAGGGAGGTAATTATGGAGACGGGAAACATTCAGAAGGTGTCAGCAAACTTAAGTTATGAGATGAAAAAATTCTCAGGAACTGTAAAAAATACCTATGGCAACAGTGAAGGCAACAAAATGGAGAAAGATGTGGCCTTCAATGTAATGATGAGCAGTTTCAAGGTCAAAGTATCCTCAAATACTTATGAAAATTTAAATGGCCAGGGCTCATTTTTTGAAAAATCAAAGGGCTCATCAGCATCCGGTTCATACTCTGCAATGCTTATTTCATCTAAATCATCCGAAGGCTCTGTAGCACACCCCTTTGCTCCCTCTTCTAGCGCATCTTCAGATAAACATGGCGACCTTTTTGGTGAAGATGGATATTGGGGTGTCAAAAAGACAGCCGGACGAATAAGCGATTTTGTTTTAAGTGGTGCAGGCGATGACATCGAAAAACTCAAAGCCGGAAGGGAAGGAATTCAACGCGGATTGAAGGATGCAGAAAAGGTCTGGGGGGGTAAAATGCCCGATCTTGCCTATGAGACTATTGATAAATCCATAGAAGCAATTGATGAGAAGATAAAAAAACTTGGTGGAAATATTGTGGATATTTCAGCCTGACAGGAGGTTATGGCCTTTTGATGCTCACTTAAAATCATGAACATAAGCAGTTTTACTGCGATTGTTGTTAAATTGAGATTCCTGAACAACAAGATAAGCAGCTTCGCTGCAATCATTGTCAGATTGAAATTACTGAGCACGAACATAAACAGCTTTGCTGCAATTATTGCAGGATTGAAATTACTGAATTAAGAACATAAGAATCATTTGCCTTAAGCATCCAATCGTATCACTTACTCGCCTTCAAAAAAAGGATTTTACAGAAAAAATGTATTTCCTGTTGTCTGGGAAAAGGGGCTGTGCTATTGAATCTAATACAATTTCAAAGATCGTTTCTGGGCAGCAAGAGTGGCTCAGGCAAGACTTGTTTTTTTTAGATTCTTATCCCTGATTTTCATGTTATTTTGGCAAGAGAATCAGAAAAACCTTTTTGGCTCTGGCTTGTCCAGATTAGTTTACAGTAGCTTTTTCCCACTGGAATGAATAAACATGATTGATACTTTTTATAGAATCATCCTGACAAAATGCAACGCAAATGAAAATCTTAAAGCATTGTCCCGTTTTCTGGTTAAGGAATTCAATCTCTCTGATAGAAAAGCTGACTTTATAGTCAATAACCCTCCGGCCATCTTGGGAGATATGAAGAACCTTGAAAATGTGGATCTTTCACTCCAGCATCTGCAGGGATTGAAGACAGAGTGTGCTGTAAAAACTGTTATCAAGGATAAAAGACTTCCCTTCAGCATACAACAGAATCAGTTGAAATGGATATCCAAGGAGTTCAGCAAAACACTGAGAGCATGCGTTGAAACGACACTCTTCTATGTTACCGTTGAACCTATTGATATTGATATGTTACTACCTTCACTGCTTGTTAAAAAAGAGGCTCTCGAAGAGACCTTCAGATACAGTGATTCGGTGTTTATTATTGATGACAATACATTCATCCTTTTAGGATTTGCAAGTGACAGGGATGGATCTGATGTTATCTTTGACAAAATTATCAATTTTATGGTGACGCATATACACCGTGACATTATTATCAATATTGGTATGTCAATTATTCCTGAAGATGGTAAATCATTTTATGATCTGATGGCTGTTGCAAAAAAGAAGCTTTTTTCATTTAAAAAAGATGTCGCGGGTATATCCCAGAGAGTTGAAACAGCCCAGGATAACATCCAGTTACACAAGAGAGAGACATCACTTTCTGATCTTCAGGTGTTCAGCCTCTGCTTTAACAAGGCAAGAGGAAAATTTTATAACGATCTTACGGCACTTCCTCCTGATGTTTTATGGGGTGCATTAAGCCGTATCTCCATATCAGATCAGAAAAAATTTTTCCTGAAACTTCCTCATGACTCACCTTTGACTCCATTTTTAGCTGAAAAAATTAAAAACCAATCTGACCAGGCAGATGTTGAAACCGCAAAAAAAAAGGTTCGAAGAGTCATAAGCGAAATGCAGCTTGTGGAAAATCTGAAAGAGCGCGGTCAAAACCATAAGCAGATTATTGGTGCTCTCAACCGTATAGAAACCATTTTTAACATACCGGACATCGCATTACGTGTATATAACATTGCATCTGACCCCGAATCTGACGCTGATGATATTGCTGATATTATTCTTATTGACCCATCTTTGAGCATAAAGATACTCAAAATAGTCAACTCTCCTTTTTATGGACGGTCAGGACAGATGAATTCAATTAAGGATGCAGTTGTTATACTGGGCAGAGATGAAGTTATAAACATGGCTTTTGGACTCTCCCTTGCAAAATCATTTCTGGAAGCAGATCTCAAGGGCATGATGAATCCTGAAATGCTCTGGAGACACTCTATGGAGACAGCTCTTGTTGCAAAATACCTGTGTGAGGGTTTACCGGATATGAAAAATATGGGGGCATTTACAGCAGGGCTTCTCCACGACCTTGGAAAAGTATATCTTATAGAAAACTTCTCAAACCTGTACACATTGGTCATGGAGCGTTCAAAAGACCATGAAATACAGACAGGTGCCATTGAACAGGAGCTTCTCGGTATGGATCATGGATCTATTGGACGAATGATCGGGGAGAACTGGAACCTGCCTGTCTCTCTCGTTCAGGCAATTGGCTTTCACCATCAGCCATCTGCAGCACATGACTATTCCTCGTTTGCGGCGATAATTGGATTTGCGGACTATTTAGTCAATATGGCTTCTGCTCAGGATGGGCTACAACGCCAGAAGGTAAAACAACTGTTCAAAGTTGACCATATGATCATGATGAAAAAGCTATTCAACGAGTTCAATACCAGATTCATTGAAAATGCCTTTGAAGATACCCTGAGGATTCTCAGTGAAAGTGCCGAACTTTTGAAACGGGTTGCCTAAAACCTGAGGACGCAGTAAGGAAACAGGCCTGATATTTATGAATGAAACACATATCACAACCACACAATTTGAAACATTTAGAAAAAACTTTCTCTCCGTCCAGAAAAAATATGAAGAGAAGATAAAAGAGCTATCCATAATAAAAGAGATGAACAGTACCATGCAGCAGATTGACCATATTGATCAGGACCTGATATGGATACGACATCTGGAATGCCTTAAAAAATATAAAAATCTTGCAACAGCTGTACTCTACTTTTCCAAGGACAACGAGATTAAACAGGACCATTTTTTTTATACTGACTTTGAAGAGCCATTTGACTGTACATCATTTAAAAACATCTCTTTTTTTCAAAAACTTTTATCAGAGAAAACAACCATGGTGATTGAATCACTTGATGAACCATACCTTTTCAATGATCTCAACTACTCATTCTATGGACAGCCCATTTTATCAGGAGGAAGAATAATTGCAGTACTAATGCTTTTCTCAAGAGAGAAAAAGGCATTTGAGCAGGCCAACCGTTTTTTTTACAGTATAGTATGTGACCATCTGCATAACAACATGGTCTTTTTACGACTCTATTACGGCAAGCTGGATGAAGAGAAGCAGATGATTCAACTAAGCCGCTTTTTTTCAAAAAATGTAATCGCTGAGATATTTAAGAAGGGAAAACTTAAACTCGGAGGAGAAAAAAAACAGGTTGCCGTTATGTTTGTAGATTTAAAGGGGTTCACAAGCCTGTCAGAAGAGATGTCTCCTGAAGATGTCGTTATACTGCTGAACCGTTTTTTTTCACACATGATCCCAGTTATATTCAGGCATAAAGGCACATTGGACAAACTTCTCGGAGATGGAATCATGGCTGTTTTCGGCAGCCCCATTGAGGATGCTGAAAGCTGTCTTAACGCTGTTAGGGCAGGCCTTGAGATGTTCACAGTGCTCAACACACTGAACAGAGATCTTAAGCACGAAGGAAAAACGCTTGATACTAAAAACGGCATTGAGATGAGAAGCGGCATTGAGATGAGAAAAGAAGTTGCAATAGAAAACGGCCTTGAAATGACTATTGGTATCAATTATGGAGAGCTAGTTTCTGGTTTCATGGGTTCAGAGCAGCATCTCAACTATACGGTTATTGGAGATGTTGTCAATGCCGCTCAAAGAATTCAGTCCCTTGCCGGCAGTAATGAGATTTTTCTATCTGGAAGCGTTTACAATCAGGTCAGTGACCATCTAAAAACGCTTGAGAACCTGGCCGAAGTTGTCCAGCTTGATAATGTAAAACTAAAGGGAAAAGAGAAGATAGTTTCCCTGTACAGAATAAGCCCAATACTGAAGTAAGAGACCTCTTAAGGTAATGTGTTTAAACACAATATCCCGCCTAATCAGAATCTAATGAGAGGCTGCCTAAAATGGCATTAAGGAGTTTATGGCGATCTATCGGTTTGGTGATATAGTCGTCCATACCACTTTCAATAAACATATCCCTGTCTTCCTTCATGGCATGAGCGGTAAGGGCAATAATGGGGATTCTGTCTGCCCCCCTTTCCTGTTCATACTCCCTTATTTTTCGTGCCGATTCAAGACCGGTCATTACTGGCATCTGCCCGTCCATTAAAATAATATCAAATTGACTGCTGACAAATTGATTAAAAGCATCCTCTCCGTTCTTTGCAATGGAAACATGATCAATTCCCAAATATTTAAGAATACTTATGACAACTTTCTGATTAACGATATTATCCTCTGCAAGAAGTATCTTTATTGATTTGAGAATCTCTTTGTTTGCATCTTTAGATTCCGATATTGATGGTTTGACTGGTTTTTCCCGAGAATCTGAACTTACCAGCTCTTCTGAAAGGATCGACTGTTCAGTCGTTACTGACATCGATACCGAATTGTCAATCTGGTTGAGATCCGCCATCAATAGAGAATTATCAATCTGATTGGGATAGTGAGGCTGCTTCTCAAAGGTCAGTTTAAACCAGAAGGTTGACCCCATCCCCTCTTTTGACTCAACGCCGATAGTGCCACCCATAAGTTCCGTAAGTTGTTTAGAGATGGCAAGGCCAAGTCCTGTACCGCCATAGTTACGGCTCATTGAGGCATCCACCTGTGAAAATGAGCGGAACAGCCGATTCATTCTGTTTGCGGGAATACCAATTCCGGTGTCCTTGACATCAAACCTTACAGATGCATATTCAGAACTATCGTCAACAAGATAAATATGCAGCACGACCTCACCTTTTTCGGTAAACTTGACGGCATTTCCGCACAAATTAAAAAGCACCTGGCGAATTCTTCCCGGGTCTCCCTTAACAAAGCACGGTACATCATCATCAATAATACAGGCGAATTTAAGACCCTTGCCAGCAGCATTGATACGCATCATATCAGATATATTGCCTGTAATCTTTTTAAGATCAAAATCAATTATCTCAATATCAAGTTTACCTGCTTCAATTTTGGAGTAGTCCAGAATATCGTTGATTATATCTATAAGTGCATCAGCACTGTAACGTATTGCCTCTGCATAGTGACTCTGTTCTAAAGAGAGCTCTGTTTGCAGCAGAAGATCAACCATTCCGATCACTCCATTCATAGGCGTTCGGATCTCATGGCTCATGTTGGCCAGAAACTCGCTTTTAGCAATACTTGCAGATTCTGCTTTTTCCCTTGCAGCAACAAGATCCAGGTTGGCTTCGCGAAGTTCTGCTGTCCTTTTTTCAATTTCACTGTTAAGGCGGGTAGTATATTCAGAGTTCTGTATGTGGTTCTCCAACATGATCTCTTCATACTTTTCCTTGAATACACCAACCTGCCGTTTAAGCTGCTCCTTCTGGATACCAAGCAGATCCTGATGTTCTGAAACCCTCTTCTGGCAAAGGCATAGCTGTTCACAAAGATCGATTGTATTGCCAACATATATCCGGCAGTCAGCCGTGTTGGAGAAAGAAGCAAGGGTATAAAACAGAGTACTTTTAAGAGATGGCAGATTTATTGAATATATTTGACAGGTATGAGGTTTCACCTTGTCTTTTATATGCCCATTAGAGACAGCATCGGTATTATCAGGAAAAGGCCTCCCAGCTGTGAGAACCGTACCATTATCAGTGATGACTTTAATAGCACTGTTTGGAATATATTTTTCAAGCAGTTTGATAAAATCTCTGTTTATCTCACAGGGATCTTCAAAATCTTCAAAGATATTATCAATATTTACCATTCCACCACTTTATTTTTTATGTGAAAGTCTCTTTAAATAGCTGTGCTTATGTGACTTTCATTGTTCGTTGTGGCCGAGAGCCAATACCTCGCTCCGGCCGTGCCGGTTATTAGAATTTTATTCTTGACCTTAATTTAGTTCTCATGAAGCCGACACGCACTTCTCATCAAGCATGGTCTTTTTGCTTATCAAGCCTTGTTTATTTTACCCTCACTGCAATGAATATATCTCTGCGGCCTTGGCAAGCTCTTCAGGAAGATCTTCAGCAAGGGCTTTGTACTCCTTGATATTGTCACGGATATGAATCATAAGAGATGGTGAAAGATCTCCCTTCATATGCGGTAACATGGTATAGTTAAGCCTTGCTGCCATATAATCTGCAACCTGAATTATGGCCGGCAGACTTTTAGGGTCAATATCACTTAAGTTATCGTGATGCTGCCTGACACCGTTCTGGACATTAACCGGAAGTTTCCAGTCACGGGTCAGCAGATACCCGACTATTGTATGATCTGTATGCAAAATATCATCTTCATATCTGATAATTTTCCTGTTATCTTTTGTATTCCAGGCCACGCATACCTTCATGAATTCATCCGGCAGAACCTGGTCTGCAATAATAAGCCCGATATCATGAACAATACCGCATAAAAAAGCATCTTCTCCCTTCTGCCCGAATATTCTTTCAATGCTCATCTGGCTACATATGGCAACAGCAACGCAATGCATCCACAGATTTTTTCTTGAAAATTTTTCACCATCCGAGTTGACCGCAAAAAGATTTTTCAATGCATCAACCACTATTAGATTGCGAAGATTGTCGATACCTATAAACGCCACAGCTTCTGACACACTGCTCACTCTTGTTCTGAGAGCGTAAAATGGACTGTTCACAAGACGTAGCAGCCTTAGAACCAAAGTAGGGTCCATTTTTATAACTCTTTCAAAATCCTTTACCGAGCTGCTCTCATCAGAGAGCATTCGTGTCAGACGAGCTGCAACGCTTGGCAAAGTCTTCATCTCCTCAAGTTGTTTGAGCATTATTTCAGCGTGCTTTATGCTGTCGCTTTTGGCCATCCGTCTATTCCTGTTTCTGTTTTGCCTGCCAGAGGCGGTACCGAAATACAGCCTCTGTTTATCTTTACCCTTTGATTACCCTTTGAGTTTTTCAACAAGATCTATGTAATCCTGTTTGGCTTTTTCCTGAGGAGTTCCTTGAAGTTTAGCCCATGCATCATACTTTGCTCTTCCTTTAAAATCAGTAATTCCAGGGCGTTTGCCTGTGACATCGCCTGCACTGCCCTGTTTGAACAGAGAATAGAGTTTCAAAAGAGTGTCATTGTCAGGTTTCTTGGACAATGTCTGGACATCTTTACCTGCCTGTTCAAAAGCTGCATTCAAATCGCTCATTGGAGTCTCCTTTTATGTTGTTGTTTATTTTTTTGTTTTGGCAAGAAATCCTGCCATGGTGGTGATAATAAACCTTCATGGCCGTTGTGTGGCCAGATCTAACCATGAAAATCAGAATCTATTTTCATGGTAACCTTTCATTACCGATGGGATCAGACCACCCCCAAGCATGAAAACCATGATGTGTTTTCACAGTAAAATATAACTAAAAAAAGTTCTGCTCTTTTTTCACACCTTTATTGTGCTTTGTTTCTCTTTCCATAATTTCAGTTTTAAGAAGATCTTCGAGTCTTTTGGCAAAATATATCATAACCTCATATGCGGGATTCCCGAACTGATCAGGGACAAAGGAGAGAATAAGAATATCTCCACTTTTTTCCCAACACAGGGATTTTCCATTTTCCTCTTTCCAGGGTATTTCTCGGGGAGTGCCGTATTTTTGTTTCAGTGTTTCAACAACATTCAAATCATCATATTTGAACTTTACCCTTATCAAAAGCGGTGTATTGTTAAATTCAGAAAAGAGAAATTCCACGTAATTGAAGGGAAGATTATTTTTAACAGCATACCTGTAAGCAAGTTTTATAGTGTTATGTTCGACACGCTCCACAACCGGAGAATCAATGATCTCACCTGTTGGCGAGTTGAGTTTTTGGTTCAGCTCGTCAAAATATGGAAAATAATCTTTAAGAAAACCTTCGCGGTTAATATTGAGGTTAATGGTGTTTTTTGTCTCAGTGGAGTGATCTCCAAGTATGTTGTCAAGCCTTTTTTTAAGGATGTGAGACAGAACAGAGTTAACATCCACGTCAAAAAAGCTGTAGGTCTCAGGAT
>JADGBC010000200.1 GCA_015231705.1 Desulfamplus sp.
ATGATTTTGAACCAACCATGAATCATATGGATATCAACTGTATTGACGATTCAATGAAACCGACCATGAAGATGGAAGACCCAAGGTGTCAACCCACAGAGACCATGAAGATGGACGATCCAAATTGCCAGCTCAAAGAGACCATGAAGATGGAAGATCCAAGGTGCCAGCCCACAGAGACCATGAAGATGGAAGACCCAAGGTGTCAGCCCACAGAGACCATGAAGATGGACGATCCAAATTGCCAGCTCAAAGAGACAATGAAGATGGAAGACCCAAGGTGTCAGCCCACAGAGACAATGAAGATGGAAGACCCGAGGTGCCAGCCTACAGAGACAATGAAGATGGATGATCCAAATTGTCCAAAACTGCCTTTATAGACAGCGAAGATGGATAATTTCCATGTGTCAATTTTAAACCACTATAATAAAATTTAAAAACCAATTGATTCAACAAGGCATTTACTGTTATCGGCAAATGCCTTGTTGTTTTTATCGTTATTGTTTAGTATCTTCAATCTAGCAATTTCGCTTAACCCACATACATGTGTTCAGCTATTAAAGCTATGTTGTAGACAATAATAACATCTTATTTACTTATTCACGGATAAAAATTAATTATGTGCCTTGCCGTACCCTCTAAAATAATAGAAATTAATGACCATATAGCCATGGTTGACGTTGATGGTGTTAAACGAGAGGCAAGCCTTATGCTTCTTGATGATTTACAATTAGGTGATTATGTCATTGTCCACGCAGGTTTTGCTATCAGTAAAGTCGATGATTCCGTGGCAGAGCAGACCATTCAGGATATGCGAAATATGCTTGCTTTTGCAGATACGCATCAAAATGACGATATTCTTTAGGATCATGTCAACTTGATGAATTCTGTTCTGGTTGCACGAAAAATCAATATCACCGGTGTCGTCCAGGGGGTCGGCTTCAGACCCTTTCTGTTTCGACTTGCCCATAACTACAGTCTAAAAGGAGAGGTGTTCAATACGGCCAGCGGAGTGACCCTTATCCTTGAAGGCTATGAAGATAATATTGATATGTTTCGTCAGGATATTATTAGTAAAAAACCTCCTCTTGCCATCATTTCTGAAATCATTGACTATTCAACTTCACTCTCAGGTTACAAAACGTTTACTATTACTAAAAGTTCACAGGAACCCCTCTCAAAATCTGCCCTGATTTCTCCGGATGTTGCGGTTTGCCAAGATTGCCTTCAGGAGATGCATGATCTCGATAATCGAAGGTTTGAATATCCATTTATCAACTGCACCAACTGCGGTCCCAGATATACAATAATAAAAGATATCCCTTATGACAGGGCAAAAACCTCAATGGATGTTTTTGCCCTGTGCAATAAGTGTCAGAAGGAGTATGATGATCCTTTTGACAGGCGTTTTCATGCCCAACCCAATGCCTGCCCTGTGTGTGGTCCTCACCTTTTTCTGGTGGATAGAATGGGTAATCAGGAGGAGCATATAGAAAAAACAGTTGCACCATTTTCTACCCTTAAAAATGCTTTAGATTTAGCGGCAGAGTTGCTTAAACAGGGAAATATTGTTGCAGTCAAAGGACTTGGTGGTTTTCATCTGGCAGTTGATGCGATGAATCATGATGCTGTTGCCAAACTGAGGCGATTAAAAAAAAGACCTCACAAACCTTTTGCTCTGATGGTAAAATCCATTGAAGCTGCATCAAGATTTGTCAATATATCTTCACAAGAGAAAAAACTGCTTGAGTCTCACAATCGCCCTATAGTTCTTCTTTCAAGGCACAGCCTTTCAAATCAGGATGAGCAGAATATAAGGTATATGCAGGATAGAGGCTGCACAATCAACGATAGCTGCAAAATCAATGATAGTGGATGTGCAAAAGAGTGGAAATCCGAGCATATGAGCCTCTCTGACTGCCAGATTGCACCTGGCAACCCGTTTCTTGGCATCATGCTTCCATATACCCCACTGCACTATCTGCTTCTTGAAAAGGGACCTTCAATGCTTGTGATGACAAGTGGAAACAGGAGCAACGAGCCCATTTCTATTGAAAATGAAGATGCCATTAATGCCTTTTCCCACATTGCGGACTATTTCCTTCTGCATAACAGAGACATCTATTTTCGTGCTGATGACTCGATTATGCAGGTTCAGAATGAAATTCCCCGTTTTTTCAGACGATCAAGAGGATATGCACCACTTCCCATCATACTTTCCAAAAACTTATCACCTGATGAGGATGTACTTGGTTGTGGTGCAGGTTTAAAAAATACAATCTGCCTGACTTCTGAAAACAGGGCATTTCTGAGTCAGCATATAGGAAATCTTGACAATGAAAAGACCTTGGCATTTTATAAAAACAGCATAAGCCATCTGAAAAAAATTCTCGATATTAAACCCAGTATTGTAGCCCACGACCTTCATCCTGATTATTTGAGCACCAGATTTGCGATATCCATGATAGCTCCACCTCACTCAACTTTAGTAAAGTGTAAAACTATCCCTTTGAACTCAAAATTAATAAAACAGAGTAATACTTATGGAATCATGCCGCAAAATAATGATTCTGCAATAACAAATAATGACTCTCCCATAACTCTGGTGGCTGTTCAGCACCACCATGCCCATGCTGTCTCATGCATGGCTGAAAACAAAGTTGAGGGTAATGTTATTGCCATTACTTTAGACGGCACAGGCTTTGGAACTGATGGTAATATCTGGGGAGGAGAGATTCTGGTTTGTAATGAAACAGACTTTAAACGAAAAGCTCACCTTAAGTATATGCCGATGCCAGGAGGCGATGCCGCAGTAAAAGAGCCGTGGCGTATGGCGGTTTCGTATCTTTATGCCGCCTTTGGTGACAATATGTTTAATCTTGATATCCCGTTTTTTAGAGAAATTTCGCATGACAAGATCTCGTTCATGATTCAGATGATAAAGAAAAAAATAAATATTCCAATGACATCAAGTTGTGGAAGGCTCTTTGACGCAATAGCATCATTGTGCTCTATAAGACATTCAATTACATTCGAAAGTCAGGCAGCAATGGAACTTCAGGCAAAAAGTGCACCGCTTGAAGATATTCAAAACTATGATTTTACGATAGAGCAAACCAACTTCATAAACACAATATCTGTAACTGATTCAGGTAAACGCTTATGGCCGGATTCGGCTGCCCCCGACCATGAAAAGCAAATCTGTTTTCACGGTAAAGAGAAGATACTGGAAAGTGATATGGATAATTGTAATCAGCTTCTTGTTATTGATGTTATTCCATCCATTAAAGAGGTTGTTAAAGATCTCCACAATAAGGTTCCCATAGAACATATCTGTGCTAAATTTCATAAGACTGTTATTGAGATGTTTGTTCGTGCAACAGAAGAGATAAGCATTGATACAGGGCTCAGACGTGTGGTGTTAAGCGGAGGAGTTTTTAATAACACCTTGATCCTTACCGGCATTATCAAACGCCTTGAAAAAAAAGAATTTAAAGTATATAGCCACAGCAAGGTTCCGACAGGTGATGGAGGAATTGCTCTGGGACAGGTTGTGATAGCTGGAATGAAAATCAGGGTTAAAAAAAATCAACTGCTTTCAAGGAGAGCTGAAGACTGCAAAGATATGAAAGGAATTTAGTATCTGATGGTGTTAAAATACGTTCACGAATACAGAGATGGAGATCTTGCAAAGGGGCTTATTGAAGTCATCAAAGAAAATCTCTCTTCTGCAAGGTTTCGGTCTATAAACAAGCAAGATGCAAAACTTAGGTTAATGGAAGTTTGCGGTACGCATACAATGTCAATATTCAGGCACGGTATCAGAAGTGTGCTGCCAGATAACATTGAACTTCTGTCCGGCCCTGGATGTCCGGTATGCGTTACTGCCCAGCAGGATATTGATGCCTTTGTTGATCTTGCCATGATAAAAGATGTTATCCTGACCACTTTCGGAGATCTGATAAAGGTTCCGGGGACATTTTCCTCTCTTCAGAAAGAGAAGGCTTCAGGAAAGGATATAAGGATAATATATTCTGTTTTTGATTGTCTTGAAATTGCAGCAGCCAATCCTGACAAAGAGGTTGTCTTCTGTGGTGTGGGCTTTGAGACCACTACCCCTACAGTTGCAGCTTCAATCCTTATGGCAGCAGAACGTGGCATTGAGAATTTTTCTGTCCATTCTGCCCATAAGCTCACCCCCCCTGCCCTTTCAGCTTTAATGGAGACTCAGGGAGTGGATATAGATGGTTTTATCCTCCCCGGCCATGTCTCTGTCATAACTGGCATAAATGGTTATAGGGATGTATTTGAGAAGTACCGTGTGCCATCGGTAATAGCAGGTTTTGAACCTGTTGATATCCTCAAAGCCATATTGATTCTTGCAAAACAGAATATATCAGGGATACCCAAACTTGAGAATGGATATGAGCGAGCAGTGTCAGAAGAGGGAAATCCCAAGGCAAGACATATAATGAATCAGGTATTTGAGCCTGATGATTCAGTATGGCGTGGAATAGGAAAGATACCCCAAAGCGGCATGAAACTCAAAGACATATACAGCAAATTTAATGCACTGGAAAAATTTGGAATTGAATTAAAACAGAGGCCTGAACCAGCCGGCTGTGCCTGTGGCCAGATTCTTATGGGACTTAAAACTCCGCAGCAGTGTGTTATGTATGGCAAAAGGTGTACGCCGGCAGATCCAGTTGGGCCATGTATGGTATCAAGCGAAGGATCATGTGCAGCGTATTACCGATATAAAGGATGTTAAATTAAAATGGGAAACAAAAAAATATTGCTGGATCATGGCAGTGGTGGAAAAATATCTCACTCACTGTTAAAAGAGATGATTCTTCCTGTGTTTGATAACGATCTGCTTTCAAGGCTTGATGATGGTGCAAGGATTGATATCGGCGACAACATAAACATCGCATTTTCAACTGACTCTTATGTAGTTGACCCCATATTTTTTCCTGGAGGCAATATTGGAGATCTTGCAGTCAATGGTACGGTTAATGATATTGCCATGTGTGGAGGAGATCCAAAATATATAAGTGTTGCCTTGATTCTTGAAGAGGGATTTTCTGTTGATGATTTAAA
>JADGBC010000201.1 GCA_015231705.1 Desulfamplus sp.
CACTGCAAATCCTCTTGATTTGAGCCACCCGAAAGCAAGGGCTGTGTATGCGGACAGATATGGGCAGACATAGCTGTTATCTGGTGTAAAGTAGGACATCCCTCCGTTTGGTGCCTGAAACTGAACAGCCTGTTTCAAAGCCTTGTCTGGAAGTTCATAAGCCTCATTCCATGACAATTTTTCAGGCAGATAATCTTTAAGTTCCATGAAATGAGAAGCCATGACAGCCTTGCTCAATTTCTGTTCCCAGCAGGAGTAAGGGTATTGAGCCATGTAACTGAAAGCCTCTTGCATGTTTCCAAGAACTGTCGGGTAGAGTGAAACTCGGGTATCTCCGATATCTGTATGGATATTTTCCGGATACAATAGGTGTTCAACAGCACCTGAGCTTTCTTCAACAGCACCTGAACTTTCTTCTACAGCATCCGAACTTTCTTCTACAGTACCCGAGTTTTCTTCTACAGTACCCGAGCTTTCTTCTACAGTACCCGAGCTTTCTTCTACAGCCACTCTTTGACCAGATTGGGACTCTTTTCTGGTAATGATACCGTAATTAAGAACCGTAATCAGCGATCTGTTCCGGTTGACTTTGAGGGTATGGACAACTGCATCACCATCGAGTTCATCCTTTGCCTGTGCCGTGAAGGTAAGCGTTCCAGCTTTTTTTGTTTGAACAGGCAAAAAAACAGTTTCCCGTTTAAAGGGCAAAAGAACAATATCCTTTGTTATAGAAGTTTTCTCTTCCTGATCCTTTCTCTTTGCCGCAGAGGCTATCCTTTCCTGACCATTTTTTATAGACTCCTTATCTTCTTGATCATATGTTGAGGGAGAGATCTCCTCCTGTTCATTTATTGAAGATAACATCCCTTCCTGAGCTGAATCAAAGTCCTTGATTTTTATTTCAACATTGAGCGTTCTTGGTTTGTCTGTCCTGTTCATGACACTGAATCCTGCCTGAAATGAATCTCCGGCAGTCACCTGATTGGGCATGACCGGCCTTATTTCGGTCGGACGGTTAACTTTGAAGTCGCTCTCTCCAAGCCCCATGGAGTCGGTGGGAGTGGCTGCAATAACAAAGATTTTCCAGCCGGTTAAGTTGTCAGGTGCGGTAAATTCAATATTGGCATTACCATTGTCATCTGTGACCAAAGATGGATTCCAGTAACTTACATATTTAAAAAAAGATCGCATCTTCATGCCAACACCACCATCACCACCTGTATTGGCACCTTTTTTCTCAAATTTGCGTCTGCCTATTATGTTGGTCAAAAGACTGTAGTTCTCAAGGTCAAGTCCGTCCAATGTATGGAAACCCTTTGATATATCAAAGTGATCTCGTCCCGAGGCAATCAGGTCAAACACAGCTTCATCAATCACTGCAACGGCAAGCTCGATTTTTTCATCTCTGTTGGAAGTCGTCGTCTGTTTCTTCGCATAAAGGCTTACCTTCACTGTGTCTCCTGGTTTATATATTGATTTTTCAGGCAAAACCCTGACACTGATATCATGGCCAGATTCCGTTACTCTGGTTTCAACGTAGCCCATTCTAAAGGTGGGCTTTCCAAGATCTACACCATCATTTGTAAGAGGTTTTTCCACTCTCGGAGAAATTATGGTAACAGAGAGAAAAAAGCCAGGCACATCATCTGGCTCCACAGGAACTTCAATCACTTGAGAGGAATCTTCCATACGCTGAACCCATTGACGCAAAACCCCATACCTCTCAACACTTATAAGGGCATAGGCACCTGGAAATGGATTTTTTACAAGATATTTTGCTGTCTCCCCAACTTTAAATGAGTTTTTTTCCGGTATAATGGCAAGAGAGTAATCATCTGGAGCCTGCCACAAAACTTCTCCCCTGCCAACAACCCATGTATATATGCTTGCAGTGTGAGCAGTAAGGCTTGTAGCGTGAGCAGTAAGCATCTCTTCATTATGCACAGTACCTATATTGGAAGTACCAGCTTCGATCGCTCTGCTGCTGACTCTTGCGATGATACGGTAATCACCTGGTTCTGATGGATTGAACTCAAAGTCAATAGGTTCTGATAATGATGTCAAAGCCTTTTCTTCTGTTGTTACCCACTCGTTTATATACTTTGTAATATAGGCATTTCCTGGCCCTTTTACTCTGGAGGCTTTAGTTACACGGCGTTGAACAGCGATATTGAACTTTGTGTTGTCAACCGGATTTCCGTTTCCATCTACAACAATTGACTGCATATTTGAGGCTTTACCTGTCTCATAGACCCACTGTGGACTTTTAATGCCGACAAAAAGATTCTTGCCAAGATATCTGGCTGTCTTCATATTGGAGACATATCTTCCCCTGTCATCTTGAACAGCACTTTCCACCTCAAGCCTGCCATAACCGATGTTGGACTCAGGTATTTTAAGGCTGTTTTTAAGTATCCCCTGATGGTCTAACTGTGCAGTTTTTTCAAGCAGGGTTTCAGGAATATCGGAAGGGTATTCAATATCATCGGTGTCGTAGGAGACATCAGATTCGCTCTCCTGATAATCGGTTTCATCATCTGCAGCTTCTTCCTCGTTGTCCAGCACGTCGCTGATCTCCTGCGTTACGGCATTCTCCTGTGCTATCTGATCAGAAGTATCGTCCATCTCAGATGCTTGACCGGAAACCACAACAGATGGCTCCCATTCACCCCCTCCGGCAGCTTTGTAAAAAACAAAATCTCTTGTAACCGGAGTTTCTGGCTGGAACAGCTCTTCTCGAAGCCGCACAGTTACACGGGAAGATGCATCAGCATAAGGGCCTCCAGAGTGAAGAGAGGCTAAAGTTTCAATTGTCAGATCATCCCCTGGTTTGAATCTGTCTCCATTGAGTTCTGTAGAGACCCTGAATGGAGATGGCGTAAAATCAGTGACCATGACTTTTAGAGGTGCCCACTCTTTTTCTGAAAAAGATGCTGAAAGATAAAACCTGTACCAACCTATTGTGCCGTTCTCTGGAACCGTATATTCACCATGAAACGCACTGAATTCCGAAAGTGTTATATCACTCTTCTCAACCACATTTTTTCCTGACGGGTCGGTGATGATCAGCTTGTAACCTGATCGAGGAGGTGCTGTGAATGCGTTGTTATTTTGATCACGCACATATATTTTATATTCGATGGTATCGCCAGCTTTGTAGATTCCCTGCGGAGTGGTTCCCCATGCATGTATGTGGGCATACTTGGGCTCAGTCTGCGATGAGACATTACCATCAGAGACCCTCCAAACAGGCACGGAAAAATCATGTCCGTAAGTCAAGGGAAGAAGAGCGATATCACTATTTTGTACAGCTTTTACTATAAGTCTTGGATTGCCATTTTCCCACCAGTTGCTAAAAGTCTCTCTTGCAGGGTCAAGCTCCACCGTGCCAGGAAGCATTGCAATCCCGTTCTGGTCTGTAGTATTTTTTGCAATTGCAGGGCTGTTTTTTGTCAGATTTTTCAGAAGATCCTTATGGACTGTAATTTCAACATCAGGCACAGGCTCACCTGTGGAAAGGTTTGTAACCCATACCAATGAGTTGAAATGCCCGATCTTTGCGTGAATCTGCCAGGGAGTAACCACGGTAAAAAAATAGGTATCTCTCTCGTTTTTATCGACACTGGGAGTTGTGGACGCGACCTTGCCATAAACTGCACCGCTTTTTTGACCAAGCATTTCACGGACACCAAGAGGAATAAAATATGCAATATCTTGTACCCTTAAATTTGATTTTACAACAGTTTGATCTGGACTATCCAGAGTGCTCTGACTGGGGTTTTTCTCACCAACCAGTTCTTTATTATCCTGATCAACCAGCTCATGATTATCCTGACCGGTCAGAGTTTTATAGGAGATTGTCATCTGGTCGATGTTTGTGACAACAAGCGGCACTTCACTGTCAATATCTTTTTCAAGCACTCCGGTTTCATGCAGAATCTGGTAGTCTGGTCTTCTGTGGTCTGTGTAAAAGGTAAAATCTATTGGGGTGAGAAGTCTTCTGCCAAACTGGTCACGGATTCCCGGAGCTTTTTCAAGTATGGTGTACTGCTGCCACGCCTTGAGATACTCAGGGATAGCAACTCCATAAAATTGACCTTTTGTGTGCGGAAAATTGAGTCCATAACCATTGTAGGCATTTGCCCAGGGGTCATAGTTTTTGCGGCCCTGTGCAAGATCAGGCAGAAACCTCAGATGCTCTTTGAGTTCTTTAAAACGCACAGGAACCGTAAAGAGAAATTCGGTATAGCCTCTTGGATCAACAATATGCTGTAAATCTCCTGAAGCTGCATCCTCCAAAGATATGATAATAGGATCATTGCCGGTGATGGTATAGCATCTGATACCGACAAATTTAAAGTCAGGAAAGGTGTCAAACTGAACAATATTCTTTGTGGAGATGCTTTTTTCAGTACCAGAAGCCGGTTCAATCCCAGGATTTGCAATCAAACGTATGGAACTGTCTGACGGAAGTTCAACTGAAGGATAGATAATCCACCTTGAAGCTGTTTTCCTGTACTGAACAGCAGCCTCAATGACATCTGAAGCAGCGGCATTGCCGCTCAAGGTTTTGTCATTGCTGCCTGTTCTGCTGGAAGGAGCGAGGGTTTTATTGTTTGAGTACGGCTGATTTTCAACCTCAACTGGATTTTTATAGGAGGGATTTTCTACCAAAGAGAAAAACAACTGCTGCTCAACCGAGTCTTTAGTTACAGGCTGGTTAAAGTGCAAAGCAATAATTGGGATACCCGGAGCTTTCCAGTTACGAAATTCATAATATGATATATCAGGACGTCGAGTCACAAAGGTGTGGATAACCTGCTTTGAAAGAGTGTTGCCATCCTGAGTCATTATGACAGGGTCTACCTCTACTTTATATATCGTAGCGGGCTTGAGTCCAGAATTGGCATCAATATGAAAGGCAAGATCAGATGGATTGAGCCATCGCCATTGCCCTTTGAGTTCAGGAATTATAGTTATCCCAAGCTCATCTGCATTTCGTTCCATCCGTCCAAGAGGCACCACCGGCCGGTTGAATTGAATTACAATCTGTCGCTGGTTAACAATATC
>JADGBC010000202.1 GCA_015231705.1 Desulfamplus sp.
AACTGGGTCAAAGGGTTTACTGATCTGGTTATGGTCATTGCCTGTGGGTTGCACAACTTGAGATTGAAATTCCGTCCGTGGAAAAAAATAACAATCCGAGACATGTAAAATCGATATAATGTCTATTAAACTTGGAGAAAAGACCACAGTTTGGAAACATTCACAGATAATGAAGATTATAGACTCAATGTAAGTAATCACCATTAATGTAGTAGTCCTTAAACGCAATATCAAACATGGGAGGTTTTAAGAAGTAATGGCAAGAGAACTTGTGAATAAATCACATGCCAAAGCTGGAAAGTCATGGGAAAAAATGACTCCATGGGCTGCCAACACCATAAGGCAGCACAAGGCAGCACTGAAACAGACTCTATTTCTGGAACTTGTAGAGGATGTATTCAGGAGAGCTGAGGGCGAGGCAGTGATAAGGGTAAATATCGAAGTAGTTATAAGCAACAATATTAAATTAAAATGCCTGTTACTTGCTGTACGTTCACGGCGGTTGCAAGTAGCAGGCAGAGGGAAGTTTATAAATGCACAATAACAATTTTTCTGTTAAAAGTCAAGATGTTATAGCATATCTTAAAAGTGTTTTATCATTTGACGACTTGACAAACCTATCACCCCACGCAATCGGGAAAAAATGCGGTGCTTGTCCAGATCCATTATGTGGCGGAGAAGACCGTTTTTATCTCAATAAAAAACTCAAAGAGGTTATTGCACACATTGCACCCCTCAAGGGGCAAGCGTGATTGACTGGTATCTTAAAAAAACAAATAAAACTCACTTTTCAGAACTCCTTGACCTATACCCTATCAATGGGCAATCCCACCCGTCCCACAATCAAACACAATTAACAACCCCACCACCAGCACCACAAAAGCCCACTCTATCTATTGCGAAAAGATGGAACTGGATAGTTGCGAACAAACAACGTCAACCCCTTTATAACCTGCTTTGCTCAAGAAGGATGCTATCACAATCAACAGTTGATTTTCATATCGATAATAGCCAGATCGGATATGTAAATCATATGGGCAAAGAATCAATGGCCGTGCCTTTTTTCCCCTTGCAAGGAGAAAAGACCCCCTGTTCTCTTCAACTCATTACTCTTGATGGTGAACCTTTTCAATCCACTGGAACAAACAAGGTTTTCCAGAAAGGTTCATTACATGATGATGGATTTTTTCAAGCCGGTGCAGATTTTAATCACTGTAAGATATTGGTTATTGTAGAGAGCGTTATTGATGCCATGACAGGCGGAGAAATTCACCCTGTTATATGTTGGCTTGCAACTGGCAGTACAAGTTATACAAAAAAACTTGAGCACCTGAAGCCACATTTAAACCGTTTGGAAAAGGTGATTGTATTTCAAGATAATGATGAAGCCGGAACCGGTTTTGTAAACAAAATCGCTGGAATCCTGAAAGACAAAGTGTTCGCTGTGCAATGGCTTGAATCAGATTCTAAGGGGTTTGATTGCAATGACCTCCTGAAGTCAGGACAGGCCGAGCGGATTAAGCAGATGTTAGATGATGCAATACCCGTATTGGCGGATTCAGTTAACGCGGACAGTCTATCATTAGAGCAACGCATAAGGCAAACACAAGAAGACTTGCAAAACATTACAGATGAATCTCAATTAAAAAACAAGCTATTTGAACTTAAAAAACTTCAATTTGAATTGTATTGTGCGACAATTATCTTGGCCGGTGACGACAATTATCTTGTCCGGTTGAAAGTGTGGTAAATCGACTGACATTTATAACTCTTTTGATGGAGACATAAATGCCAGGAACCCCGATCAACGATAAGCAGATAAGGATATACATGTCATTACGAACTCAAGGCAAAGAGCAGAAAACGGCGGGCAACCCTTAACCGGCAAGCAGCATAAACAGGACGCAAGGAATTAGATAATGGATTTCAGATTAAAAGACAAGGTTTATATGGCAGGCTTGCATTCGGTAGCCATGAGTAAAATAAAAAAGGCACTGGCATTGCCAAACCTTCAAAAAATACAGCTCTTAAAAATAGGGAAGCACTGTCACCATTTGCCAGACTCACTTAATTTCTATGACGAGGTTTATTCTTTGCGAGGAAAAAAGACCCTTGTTGTTCCAAGAGGGGCAGGAGAAAAGGCGTACCGGATAGCCAGGGAGCACCATCAAGAAAAGGACATTGTAGTCACTGATGAGAGAACAGCCTCACCATGCCCAGCAATCACATTTAAAGGGAAATTAAAGCCATTTCAAGAGCAGTCTATTCAAATGATGATTCCAAAAAGTAGCGGAATCCTGGTATTTCCCACAGGTGGAGGCAAAACAGTTGCAATGTTGTCATTGATTGCCAAAAGAGGACAGACCACACTTGTTATTGTGGATAAAAAAGAGTTGCTTTATCAATGGCATGATAGAGCCTGTCAGTTCCTTGATATCTCACCGGATGAAATAGGCATGATAGGAGCGGGAAAATTCAGCATAGGGGAACGGTTGACCATTGGCACCATACAGACCATAGCCCGACACATGGAGGAGTTAAAGCACAAGTTTGGGCAAGTTATAGTTGATGAATGCCATAAAGCAGCAGCCCCTATGTTCAGTGAGGCGATAACACAGTTCACGGCAAAGTATATTCATGGCTGTACAGCGACACCTATCAGGAACGATGGCAAAACAGAGGCTTTAAAGTTCTATCTTGGGGATATCATCTACCAGATTGATAAAAAAGAGCTACTTGATAGCGGGGATTTATGTCAGGCACGATTTATACAGATAGCCACACCCTTTAATTCAAGTCTTGATGGTTCGACACAGTACACGCAACTAATGACAGAGCTTGTTACTGACAGTCAGAGAAATCAACTTATATGTCAGACAATAGCGAACAACAGGTCTGAAGGTCTCAACCTGATACTTACAGGGCGGATTGACCATTGTGATCTGCTCCAGGGACTTCTTAAAAATAACCATGGCCTTGATGCTCATGTGTTGACTGGTTCTCTACCTGCCAGGGAAAGAAAAGAGGTTTTTGATAACATCAGAGCCGGAGCCGTCAAATACATCATTGCTACAACTTCATTACTAAAAGAGGGTTTGACTTACCGGTAATGCAAACATTATATTTGGCCTATCCTGTTAAGTGGAAAGGTTCAGTCATTCAGATGGTGGGCAGAATATTAAGACCTTCACCAGGCAAAGAATATGCACTGATAGTTGACTTCAATGATATAAATATAGGCGTTCTCAAGTATTCATCAAAGGTAAGAGCAGGAGTTTATCAAGGGGAGAGAATAAGGCCACAGGTGTAAATGGTTAAGGGGACGGGGTAGGTTGAAACCGCCCCATCAAACAGCAATTTCAATCATGATTTTATCATAACTTACAAAAGGCTTTACATTTCTCTCATTAGATTCTTTAAAGTCAATCAATCCTACCTGTTCCATAAATCTGATATCATCAGAAACATTTTTGATATCCCTTTTAATCAAGGTTGACAGATGGCGGATGGAAACCGGATTATGATTTTTTATGCACTGTAAAAGCTCAAGTCTTTTGGGAGTTATGGCTCTTCTGAATGCTTCAATGCTTGTGAAATATACGCCTTTTTCCTGCTTAACATCTTCACCCTTTTGTAATGACTCACATGTTTCAACAAAATCCTTAAGGAGTGCCCGAGCGTCTTTAATACCAATTTGTACTTTTCTTATTTTCATAAATCACCTTTAATCCATTCCATATCTTTTATAAAATCCTCTACCAATTGCCCCAGACTCTTAAAACAATACGGTGTTTCTCTCAAAAGACCATCTTGTTTAAGGTGCTTATGATCCATTTTGCCCTCTGCATTGTCATAGCCCATTACACGTTCACCATTAACAATATAGACTAAAGAATATTTAAAACCATGTGGCTTATCAGGTGCTTTTTTAACTGACCATATCTTGATTTCAATGGTGTTTCCTAACTCATCAGTTACTTTATTATGTTTAATAAGTTTTGCCTTCATGATGGTATAGTATGCCAGTATGAAAAGCGTGTCAATAAAGTTTAATTACCGTTCGTCATAATGACGAACCCCCCGACCTTTCCCCTTTTGCAAGGAAAGAGATATTAACCTCCGCAAAATTGAGGCCGTTCCCACCAGACTGAAAACTTAACAAAACTTACATATATATTGTATTGTTGATTTTTTCTTCCTTTCCATATCCATCTAACCAGTTTTCAAGCATCCTTGTTGAAGATACTACACGTACACCAATTTTTTTGACTGGTAAACCATGATACTTTGCATATTTTACAGCCGTGCCCTTAGAACATCCAATATATTCAGCGATCTCTTTCCAACCATAAAGGGCTTTTGTGTGGGATATCATAACTGGAAACTCTCCTTGAAACAGGTTAATGGGGATTATGAAAACTTTACTTTACTATACCATAATGCCATCAGATTTTTTATCTGATATTTCAGATTGTAAAACTGAAAAGAAGATTCACGGGGGGGATAGAAAAAGTGGAGCTATAAAATCAAATCCCCAAAATGGGAACTTGATTTCTGACCAACCAACCACCAAAGAAACCACCAGCACAGCGGGCAGATTAGTAGATGAAAAAGGTTGTGGGAAAAACACTGTGCTTAGGTCTGAAAAATTCGCAGATGCAGTTGACACACTGGCAGAGGTTATAGCTCCAGAGGTGAAACAGGAGATCCTTTCAGGGAAAGTGAAGATCATGGCTTGGATGGCAAACAATCAGCTTGGCAGGAGGAATATTACCGAAGAACAAAAAAAATATCTACTCGGTAAACTATATGAAATGGAAAAGAAGATTTTATCTAATGCAAAAGGAAACAATCAATATACTGTTACATCGAGTAGGGTGAAGTGGATACAATATCCACTTCATCCCTCTCACAGAACCGTACGTACGGGCCTCGTATACGGCTCCTGTTTATCTTTATCCCCAATTAATCGGGGGAAGCTCACCAGTTTTG
>JADGBC010000203.1 GCA_015231705.1 Desulfamplus sp.
TCTGGAGTTGAAAAAAACTCTGATTTGCCAGTTAAGTCTCTTCAAAAGAAGAGTGTAAAGCCCGAACCAAAGCCCGAACCAAAGCCCGAACCAAAACCAGAGCCAAAACCAGAGCCAAAACCAGAGCCAAAACCAGAGCCAAAACCAGAGCCAAAACCAGAGCCAAAACCAGAGCCTAAGCCAGAGCCAAAACCAGAGCCAGAAGCTGAAAAAGCTGAACTTCAAGAGCCTGTGATTGAAAAAAAGAAAGAGTCTCTGAAGAAAAAGACCTATGACTCTGAGAAGGTTGAAAAAAGTTTAAAAGAGGCTGTGGCTGAAAAAGATCTCCAGAAGAATGATAGTCAAGGCAACGAAGTGGTTCAAGAAAGTGTGGTGCAAAACAAGCAGACCACAAAGGGGGAGAGTACAGGGCAGGGCGGTGAAGAAAAAGGTAAGGCGGTGTCTGACGGAACTACCGGAAAGACTTCTAAAAACGCAACTCAGACCGCTGGAGAAGAGAGTGTGTCACAGGGTAAAGATGAACTTGCAAAAGCTCTTAGTCGTCTTAAAAACCAAGTAGCAAGCCAGTCTTCTAAAAAAGGTGGAGGAACTGGTTCCGGTGGTGGGTTGGCTTCATCAAATGTGCAAGGTAAAGGAACTTCGTCTCAGGTTATTGACCTATATAATCTTGAGTTGATGTATAGAATTAGACAGAATTGGTCGTTTAATGAACGGCTTGCGGGAGCAGAAAGCAAGATTGAAGTGAGAATTCTGATTAAAATATTGCAGAACGGAGAGATAAGAGATATCTGGTTTGAAACGAGATCTGGAAACAGTTATCTTGATGATTCCGCATTAAAGGCTGTGAAAAAATCAAATCCTCTGTCACCATTGCCGCCTGGGTACACTTCTTATGATATAGGACTTATATTTACACCTGACGGACTTAAATAATTTTTTTGTTGCTATAACTTTTTTTTGTTGTTAAAGGAAATAAATTATAAAAAAGATGATACTTATGACTCAAAACAGTGGTGTAAAACTTATGGCTGCATTCAATTCATGCAAGTTTTTTTTGTTGTGTGGAGTACTGCTCGTAATGGAATTTTCTCCGGCATTTGTCATGGCACAACATGCATATATTAATATTAATAGTCCGCTGATACGAAAAATTCCTGTGGCAATACCATTTTTCAAAGCCTTTACTGGCCATGAAGAAGAGGTCGCACTCGGTAAAAATGCTGTTGATATTATGTCCAGTGCCCTTGACTTTACAGGGTATCTTGCAGTTATGGACAGGGGTGCTTTTATTGAGAATCCTTCACAGAAAGGTATTACAGGCTCAGAAATTAATTACAAAAACTGGACAATCATTGGTTCAGAGCTCCTTATAACAGGTGGTATTGTGGAACAAGATGGGGCTGTACGACTGGAGTTGAGACTCTTTGACCCTTTTAAGGAGACACTTCTAATTGGTAAAGTTTATACGGGACATAAAGCAGATATTAAAAGTATGATTTACAGGTTTTGTGCGGAAATATCTCTTTTGTTAACTGGTAAGTTGGGAGTTTTTGGAAGCCGGATAGCGTTTGTATCAACAGTTAGTGGAAACAAAGAGATTTTTACCTGTGATTTTGATGGAGGCAATATCTCTCGAATTACAAATTTTAATAATATTACCATGTCTCCATCGTGGTCTTCTGATGGAAACTTTCTTGCATTTACATCTTACGCAAAAGGTAATCCTGATTTATATATTCGGGATTTAAGAGCAAACAAAGATGTAGTTGTCTCCAAAAAAGGTTTGAATATTACTCCAGCCTGGCTTCCTGGCCAGTTCGCTCTTGCTGCAACCTTAAGTTTCTCTGGTGATCAGGATATCTATTTGCTAACTGGCAGTGGTGAAGTAAAGAGGCAGTTAACCAAAGAGATGGGAATTGATATCTCTCCCGCATTTTCCCCAGATGGTACAAAGTTTGCTTTCGTCTCCAAACGATCCGGAACCCCACAGATTTATATCGGAGATACAGGATCGGGCTCTGCGTCACGACTGACTTTTAAGGGAAGCTACAACACATCGCCTGCATGGTCGCCTGATGGAGATAAAATTGCTTATGTTGGTGTTGTGAAAAATAGTATTAACATTTATGTTATTGGTGCAAACGGGGGTGAGCCGACTCAGCTGACAAGCGGTCAGGGTGATAATGAGGATCCATCGTGGTCTCCCGATGGGAATCTTATCGCCTTTAGTTCAACACGCCAGGGTGCATCAAGAATATTTGTGATGACTTCAACCGGATCTGATCAAAGGCTTCTTTTTACCTTTGGAGGTGCCCAGACCGATCCAACGTGGTCATTAGCGTACGGAAATAAATAATAAATTTCTTAAATGATTTCAAAAATTAGGAGGAAAAAATGGGAAAAAAGATTGTTGTGAGAATTATGGTTCTGCTGTTTCTGTCAGCAATGATGCTGACCGTATCATGTGCCAAAAAGAGTGTTGCTACGGATCCATCAACTGGCATTGAAAACCAGGGGGCACAGGATGGACTCTCTGCAGAAGAGATTGCAAGACAGAAAGCACTTGAAGAAGAACGTTTGAGAGAAGAAGCGTTGAGAAAAGCTATTGCTGCTGAAAGAGAGCAGTTTGAAAATCAGGATATCTATTTTGATTTTGACAGTGCTGAACTTGTTCCTGATGCTCGTATGCTTCTTAAAGAAAAAGCAGACTTTCTTACAAGAAACAGTGGCTTGACTGTTACAATAGAAGGACATTGTGATGAGAGGGGTACTACAGAGTACAACCTTGCATTAGGTGAAAGACGTGCTATGTCTGCAAAACGCTACTTACAGGATCTTGGTATTGCAGAATTCCGTCTGAATACAATTAGTTATGGAGAAGAGCGGCCAGCAGTTCAGGGCAATGATGAGTCGGCATGGTCAAGAAACAGACGTGGTCATTTTGTGATTCGGTAATATAGTTCTATTATAGTACTATTGTTGGTTGTTTTTGTAAGACTCACAATCTGAATATTAAATCCGGCCTCCCCTTCAAGCTGGCTAACATTGAAATTGGTTGGTCTGTTTGAGCGTCAGCAGGTGGAGGCAGGATTTTTTTTATTGTCCAGTTTTTTATACAGCAATAATTTGATATTTGCAGCTAAACCGTTTGTGTCCCTAGTTCATTTTTGTATCACTTTGTTTTATCAAGATACAATTAAGCAATCCCCCCCTGATCTGAAAACTGAGGCTGCTTTGGAGTAATCTATGAAAATAAATAATAGTTTGTTGGCCTTGTGCCTACTTTTTTTAGCAGTTTTTTTTTCTGGTTGTATTGGGAGCAGTGAATTTTCTATCCTTGAAAACAGGGTGGCAAGCCTTGAAGATGACAATGTCAGACTTACCACCAAGGAAAAACAATATGACAGCATGATTAATGAAGACTTTCTGACTCTGGAAAAAGAGCAGAGAGAAAAATATGCTGAAGTCAGAGATATGATGGAAAGTCTTAAAGTTGATATTCAGACACTTAGAGGTAGTCTTGAGGAGTCAGAACATCGGCTTAAAGAGGCCAGTAACGCAGCTGGTGCGTCGGAGTTGAGCCGTCTCGATAATGCTATCTCAAATAACTATAGACGCCTGCTCAGAATTGAACAGCATCTGGGAATTGAGTCCTCCGAACCATCCGATGGTAGTGTTGTTGCACCCTCCTCTACTGCTGGGGCTAACACATCTACTCCACAACCAGATGTTAGTGAAAATGCTTTATATAACACAGCTAAAGCTTCTCTTGATTCTGGCAAGAATGAGCAGGCAAGAAATCAGTTTGAGGATTTTATAAAACGTTATCCTGCTTCAGAGAACGCTGATAATGCAAGATTTTGGATAGCAGACAGTTATTACAGAGATAAGTGGTATGAGAAGGCAATTCTTGAATATCAGAGGGTTGTTGAAGAGTATTCTAAGGGGAATAAAGTTCCTTCAGCCCTTCTTAAACAGGCATATTCCTTTGCAAATCTTGGGGAGAAGGGAAATGCTCGCTTGATTTTAAATGAACTGATCAAACGTTATCCCCAGACCCAGGAAGCTGAAAGTGCAAAGGCAAAACTCAAAACTTTAAACTAAATGTTCAAAGTAATAGGCATAGATCCGGGACTTGCCGGAACAGGGATTGGTTTGGTTCAAGGTGATGGCCGAAAAGTTTCCGCCTATTCTTTTGGTAGTATCTGTACTGATCAAAAAGACTCTATTTATTTACGTCTAAACCGCATATATACTAAAGCCTTGGAGTTTCTCTGCCAACAGTCCCCCGATATCGTTGTCCTGGAAGATATTTTTTCACTCAAACAGTACCCCACTTCCGGTATTACACTTGGAAAAGTGACTGGAGTACTTCTGCTTGCCGCTCATAAATCTGGGGCATCAATTTGCGAGATTTCTGTGAAGGAAGCCAAAAAATTGGTTTCAGGAACAGGCACAGCAGATAAATATCAGGTTGAAAAATCGGTCAGACACTTTCTCAACCATCCTGAAGCCATAAGGCCATTTCATGCGTCTGATGCTCTTGCCCTTGCAATTGCAGGATTTTTCAGGTGTGGTAGCAGGCCATGATTTTTTAGTAATGGTTGTCTATAGTATGATTTTTACCGGTTTTCGATTCTTTTTATCCCAACTATAGATTTCCAGAAAACTAAGTTGTCAACTTCTCGAAAATACTTATAGTATTGAATTAACACTTAAAAATCATTAAATTCAATACCATTTTTAAGGAGTATAGACATGCTTGATTTTCGATTCGT
>JADGBC010000204.1 GCA_015231705.1 Desulfamplus sp.
ATCCTTTTGATCTTCTCAAGGAGCGTCGCAAGTTTATCGAAGCTGCACGTACTGTCTGGGAATCTGATTTTGACAATGCAATAGAGCTTGTCCAGAATGCCAGTTCAGGCAAAACCCTTAATGGCAATAAATATCGCCCTGCTTCTTTAAAAAAGTGGATTGAAGAGCTCAGATCATGGGTTAAAGATAGAGGCGATCTGCCCAGTGCAAAAGTTATTAAAAAATTTTCCAGAGCAGGGCTTGAAGAGGGGCTTAATAAAAATAAAATAGCTCCTGAACATCGGGCATTTGATGCTTTTGACCTGCTTTTGGAGGAATTTGCCCAGAGTTACTGGCTCGATTTTTCCAAAAAGAGCAAAGATGGTAAAGATGGCGAACCTTTTGTAAACTTTAAATTTCTGGTCTATTCTCACGCAGCCATGAATATAGCAAAAAGGGTAAACAGGGCAAAAGATCACCTTGCCATAATGGGCTTTGACGATATGCTCACCCGTATGGACAAAGCTGTTGGCAGGATAACAAATCAGAGGCTTGCACAGGTTATCGGCAATCAGTACCCTGTGGCAATGATTGATGAATTTCAGGATACTGATTCTGTTCAGTATCGGATTTTTAGCAGAATTTATCTGACTCAGCCTGATAAGAAATTTTCTGGCATGGGGCTATCTGACAGGGAGTTGTCTGGCAGGGAGTTGTCTGGCAGAGAGTTGTCTGACAGAGAGTTGGCTGGCAGGGGATTTTTTATGATCGGAGATCCCAAACAGGCTATTTATGCCTTTCGCGGGGCAGATATCCATACATATCTTGCTGCACGTCAGGATTGCAAAGATAATCTTTATACCCTGGAGAGAAATTTTCGCTCTTCAACTGGAATGGTTGAAGCTGCCAACCGGATGTTTGACTTTGCATCTGACCATGTAACACACCCTTGGGGACCTTTTCTTTTCAAGGATAAAATTCCATTTGAACCTGTTGCTGCCCAGGGAAGAGACGAACATCTTGTGGTACGAGAATATGTTGTTCAGCAATCTGAGCCGCTTGATAAAATGGAAACGCAATTTAATAATGTGGAAACGCAATTTCAGGTTCAGGAACCAAAAGAGGTAATATCAGGCATAACCCTTTGCCACCTCGATCAAAGATCGCCTCTTAATAAAACAGGCGGTGACGGTTACATTGAACTTATGGCACAATCATTTGCAGACAAGATTGTCCATCTTCTCAACCTTGGTGCACAAAATCCTCCGCAAGCTGGATTTGTTGTACAAAACAAGAGTGCTGTTAAAGAGAAAAATCTTGCCAAAGACAATGATGCCGTAAAAGAGAATGATATTTCTAAATATGCTGATACTGTCAAAGTCAAGGAAGGGAAAGTTGAGCACCATATTTCATCTGAAATCAAAGGATTACGTCCATCTGATATAGCTGTTTTGGTACGTGATTTTCGTGAGGCAAATGCCATAAGAGCCGCACTTTCAATGCGTAACGTAAGAACAGTATATCTTTCGGATAATGATTCAGTGTTTGAAAGCAAGGAGGCATCCTCACTTCTTTATATCCTTCGAGCCTGTGCTGAACCCTCCAATGACGCATTTTTAAGATCAGCTCTTGCATCTTCGATTGTTGAATTGCCGCTCTCTCTGCTTGATGAGCTCAATCATGATGAGATTGCATGGGAAAGAGAGGTTGAAAGGTTCAGAGGGTATCTTTCCATGTGGCACCGTCAAGGTGTGCTTCCAATGATAAGGGCGTTTCTTTTTGATTTTGACATCCCTTCACGCCTTTTGTCCCAACCATACGGTGAACGGCAGTTGACCAATCTTCTCCATTTGTCGGAAATCCTGCAATCTGCCGCCTCAAACTTAGACGGTGAACAGGCACTGATTCGCTGGTTTGCAAAAGAGCTTAGGGATCAGAATGCATCTGAGGAAAATGACGACAGGATTCGGCGTCTGGAAAGCGATGATGAACTTGTCAGGGTTGTGACTATTCACAAGTCCAAGGGGCTTGAGTATCCATTGGTTTTTCTCCCTTTTATCTGCACTTTCCGTGAAATTACAGGGCGTAACAAGGTGGTTAGATATCACGATGATCAAGACGAGCTTCGTGTTGTTGCCAATCCTGAAGATATTGATCTTGAGGCTGCGGAAAAAGAGAGGCTTGCAGAAGATATGCGTATGCTATATGTGGCTGTAACTCGATCAATACACGCATGCTGGATCGGTGTCGGGGTTATGGGAAGTTTTTCTGTTAAAGAAGGAGAGAAGAGCAAGCTGCATCTTTCATCACTTGGATATCTTCTTGCAGGAGGGAGTAGTTGGGAAAAATCAGGGAAAAAGATGATTTTAACCGCAGATTTGCCAGAAATACTCAATAAACTCAAAGGAAAATGTCCTCATATTAATATTGAAACCCTGCCTTTAGCTTCAGATCATAAACTTCAAAGCTATGAACACAAGGAGATTGAAACAGAACTTGGATCGGCACGCAACTTTAATGCAAATATCCCGAGACATTGGTGGATTACAAGTTATTCAGGCATGCTTGCCGGTGCCAAGATGCCACCTATATTTATTGAGAATGCTCCTCCTGTATTTACTGAGAACGCACCTGTATTTATTGAGAACGCTCCTGATTCGCCTGCTCTCGATCAGTTGCAGGAGTACGCATCCGAGGCTTGGGCATCACCAGCTATCAACCGATCTGAATTCACTATTCACTCTTTTCCACGCGGGCCGGAGCCAGGCACATTTCTTCATGATCTTATGGAGTGGGCAGCCACAGAGGGATTTGCCAGACTAACATCAGATAGAAACTATCTGTTGAGTAAAATCAAAATCCTGTGTGAACGCCGCACCTGGGATGACTGGGCAGAGTTTCTTACAGATTGGCTTGCCTCATTGATTCAGACACCTTTGCAGTTATCCTCAATGACTCAGAAGGCTCAAGCCTCTTTGCAGTTATTTCCTGAGACCCGATTAACCGAGGAACTTTTAACTGAGTCACCTGTAGCTACGTCATATGATGATATATTAACAGTGCCACCTAAAAAGATCACTCTTGCCGAACTCTCCTTTGAAGATTGTCAGGCAGAAATGGAGTTTATGTTTGCAACCCACAAAGTTGAAACAAGAGTTCTGGATCAGGCGATCCACAAAGCTGTTTTGCCTGGAATGGCACGTCCGCAACTTGAGCCAAACCGCCTCAATGGAATGCTCAAAGGCTTTATTGATCTTGTTTTCTGCCATGATGGACAATATTTTGTAATGGACTACAAATCAAACTACCTTGGACAGAGACAAAACGCATACAGCCAGAGTGCAATGAGACATGCAATTCTTGAGCATCGTTATGATCTTCAGTATGTCATTTATACGCTGGCACTTCACAGGCTTTTAAAGTCAAGGCTTGCAGACAGGTATGACTATAATCGAGATGTGGGCGGTGTGATCTATCTTTTTTTGCGTGGTGTAAACCTCAATAGCATTGCTCAAGAAGATCATGGAGTCTATTTTGACAAACCCCCTTTTGACCTGATTGATATGCTTGATAAATATTTTGCAGGAAATGGTGATTTTCATGTTACCAGATAACCGGCACGGCCGGAGCGAGGTATTGCTCTTGGCCACAACTAAGAATGAAAACCCCATGATTACTGCTATTTCAAGAGGCTTTCACATAAATGTTCTGAGATTAACGGATGATGTTTTGGCACTTGTAGATTTATGGAGTGAACGAGGCTGGCTGAGGCCATTGGACAGGGCATTTGTATTGTTCATGAAAGAGAATGTCCCTGATGCCAACGGGCTTGTACTTCTTGCAGGAGCACTTGCAAGCCATCAACTTGGACGGGGCCATGTCTGCCTTGATCTGGATGCAGCCCTTGATGATCCTGACTCCACTCTCTCTTTGCCTCCAGATGGAGAATCGGCAGAAGCCATTCCTGCAAAGCCGTCCGAGATACTTTCCGGTATTTTATCTGCTTCTCGTGTTTCAGGAAGGATGATTCCATCAAGGAGCATGATTACATCAGAGAGCATGATTTCAAACACTGTGTCTGAAATTTCAGAGAGTACGATTTTATCAGGATCAGGAAGGATGATTCCATCAAGGAGTGTGATTCCAAACGCCATGATTTCAAGGGCAATGTGGGAAGAGTATCTTCTCTCATCTCCTGATCTTGTGGTTACAGGATCGGGCAACACGCCTATGGTTCTTGATAACGGGCGGTTATATCTTCGCCGTTACTGGCAGTACACGGTTGAGGTGGCAAATGATATAGCAAGGCGTATTGAACTCTGTTTTCCTGTTCCTGACGATTTAAGCTCAAGGCTTGATGAGCTGTTTGTTCACCTCAGAAGCGAAAATGAACGAAATAAAACAGAGATTCACTGGCAGAGCGTGGCAGCAGCTCTTGCTGCAAGAGGCGGATTTACCATCATATCAGGGGGGCCTGGCACCGGCAAAACCACTACAGTTGTCCAGATACTTGCTCTGCTTCAAGGCATGGCAATGGAACAGGGTCAAAAACTTCGTATCCATCTTGCCGCTCCAACCGGAAAAGCTGCCGCAAGATTGACAGAATCCATTGGAGGGGCAGTGGGAAGGATCAAACTACCTGATCACATAAGAGATTCATTGCCAACCCAGGTAACGACAATTCACAAGCTGCTTGGAAGTCGCTCCGGCACACGCCATTTTATCCACACAAAGAGCAATAAGCTCTATCTTGACCTTCTGGTTGTGGATG
>JADGBC010000205.1 GCA_015231705.1 Desulfamplus sp.
AAAGAGATGGTTGTTAACAGAGATGCATCAAGAAAACCCTCTAAACCCAGATCAGACAAAAGCTTCGGAACAGAGTCAAAAATCAGATCCGACAGAAGCTCAGATACGAAATCCAGAGCAGGATCAGAAAAACGTTCTAAATCACAATCAGGGCCAAGACCTGGCAAAGGCTCTTTACCTGAATCCAGATCCAGATTCGACAGAAGAGAAGAGAATCCGTACTATCGTGGTACAAAAAGATAGTTATTGCAGGTTACCCAGGCTCTGGAATCTGGTGTGACCAGCGATAATGTTAATACATTTTACAGATCCCCCTCCTGAATCAAGATTCAGAAGGGGATTTTAAAAAATCTGGCTGCTTACTTCAGATAACGCCGCATATCAGGACTCAGATCAAGCCCCATTGTCCCGCCAGGATTCATGATGCCGTTCGGGTCAAAATGGTGTTTTAATGCTCTTAGGACATCCATCTGCTGAGTACCAAGATGCTCTTCCATCCACGGTGCTATCATTTTGCCCACACCATGATGGTGGCTCAATGATCCTCCAAATTTTGCGATATTATCAATCATGCCTTTCTGAAAATCCTTGTATTCATTGATATCTGACATTCTTGCAATAAAAATAAAGTAGAGATTTGTACCCTGGGGATAAAAGTGGGATGCATGAGTCATGCAGATAGTTTTTGGCCGTTTTTTCACAAAGGATCTGACACCCTGATGGAGATTATGAATATTATCCCAGGTTACACCAGCTTCCAGAGTATCGATCATGATGCCGTAATCATTTAGATCCTCACGAAGATAAGGGTCTTTATAACGCCCATGCTCCCAGTTCTTTACAGGAAGTCCAGTAAGGAACATGCCGCTGTTTTCATTGCATATCAAGCGAACCTTTTTCTTTACATTTCTTGAAAAATAGCCCTCTCCTTCTGTATGGCCAATACATAGACATCGCTCATGAGGCTTGAAACCCTTAAGTTTTATGGCCTGATCCAGAACCGATCCTTCAATACCGTACAACTTCAAAGCCACATCAGTCTCCTCAGCATCAGAGATGCGCAGCACAGAGGGCATTCCAAACTGCCCCTGAGAGATTTCGCGGGTTGCATTGACAGCAGAGCTCCAGTCAGGAAAAATAAATGCAAAGCGGTTGCGATTTTGCGGCAAATACCTGAAAATCTTCATGGTAACGCGAACCAATACGCCAAAAGCCCCTTCAGAGCCCTTCATTATGTCGTTGAGTTTGGGGCCAGTGGCAGTGGCAGGATAGTCAAGAGTCTTGAATGTGCCTTGCGGGGTAACATACTCCTGACTCATAACAAGATCGCAGGCATCTCCATAATAGGATGACTGCTGACCCGAACCCCACGTTGATATCCAGCCGCCAACTGATGAATATTCAAACGACTGGGGAAAATGGCCACCAGTATAGCTGTGTTTTGTATTAAAACGCTGAACAGCCTCATTTAGGGCAGCCTCATAATCAGGGCCCATCATTCCTGCCTCAACCGTTATGGTGTGGTTGGTCTCATTGAGTTCAATCACTTTGTTCATATGAGTCTGCATCACCAGTGTGACTCCGCCCTTTGTGCACTGAACACCAAAATTTACCGAGCTTCCACCTCCATAAACATAAAGCGGAATCTTCTGGTCATTGCAATAGAGCACAATCGCATGAATATCTTCTATAGTACGAGGATGAACCACTACATCCGCAACATTACCAACCAGTTGGTTTCTAAGAAGCATTGCCTCTTCCATGGTTTTGCCGTTTGAGTATCTTACTCTCTGATAATCATCTGTGCTGACATTTGACTCTCCTGCAATATTTTTAAAAACAGCAATCTGATCAGAGGAGAGCTTAACCGGAACAGCACATTTGACAGGCTCGTTTCCCTCTTTCATGCGATTTTTAAAATCTGCATCTGTCATGGCAAAGGTCTCTTTAATCATCTGAAACAGCCTGCGGTTAGGGTGCTTGAACTGGTCAGGTGCCCCCCATTTAAAAATAGATCTGTATGTGCCTGAAGTCGGCGGCGTTTCATTCCATTTAGGGTAAAAATCTCTATTTCCAATATTGCCAAACATTATAATTTTCTCCAAAACATAGGCAGCTTAACTGCAATTGTTATTACGGTATTGAAATTACTGAACAAGAACAATGGAGTTCCTGAAACAAAAATACAACTTTTAAATTTTTTCAGGATAACCTGTGATATCTCTTATCTCTTCGTAAATTTTTTCAAGCGATGGATAGAGTTTTGTATAGACTCTGCTAAAAAGCTGATGATAGAGGCTGGCGTGAACAGGGTTGGGGTTGTATGTCTTATCATAAGAGACCATTGCCTTGATCGCACTCTCAAAAGAGTCATGGATACCTGTCCCTTTTGCTGTGATAATGGCAGCACCAAGCCCTGATGTCTCAAAGGTTTTACCTCTTACTATGGGACGGTTGAAAATATCTGCCGAGATCTGGCATATCTCATCACTTTGGGAAGCTCCGCCAGATACAGCAAGCCTTGTAACCTTTTTGCCACAGGCTTTTTCTATTTTTTTCAATCCATCCAAAAGAGCGTAACAAAGCCCCTCCACCACAGCACGATAAACGTGCTCTTTTTTATGTACTGCACCAAATCCGACCATTGCCCCTTTGGCTGAAGGGTTCTTAAGTCCCGGCCCCCAGTAGGGTTGAACCATAAGCCCCATGGCTCCGGGTGGTGATATGGAAAGCATCTCGTTCATGACGACTTCAGGAGATACCCCTCTTTTGGCTGCTGATGCAATCTCTTTGTGGGCAAACTCATTTTTAAACCATGTAATCATCCAGAAGCCTCTGAAAATTTCCACTTCAGGGTTGTAATGCCCGGGGACAGGTGCGGGATAAGCCGGCATGAATCGTAATGGCTCGCAATATTTTTTAGTGGTGGTCTGCACTGTTGCTGTGGTTCCAAAACTTAAACTTGCCATTGAAGGATCAAGCACCCCCATGCCAATTGTTTCACACCCTTTATCCGAACCACAGGCAACTACAGGGGTACCGGCGTTGATACCGGTTGCTGCTGCAGCATCTTTAGAAACAGTGCCGATTATATCACCTGGAGGCACGAGTTCAGGCAGTTTCTCATTTTCCACATAACAGATCTTCATATTCAAAGAGCCCTTGCCTGCCCACTTCATAGTTTTATAATCAAATGGAACATGCCCTATTTGAGAAGCTGCCGAATCAATAAATTCTCCGGTAAGGCGGTAATTCAAAAAGCCTGAAACTTGAAGATATTTATGGGTAGATCTCCAGATATCGGGTTGATTCTGGCGTATCCAGTTGCATTTAGCTTCAGATTGAATTTTATTAATTGCCTCGTTCATCCCAACCAGTGAAAATGCGGTTTTCATAAATGGGTTAGGTATATACAGAGGCTTTGCCTTTCGCTGATCCAACCATGTTATAACCGGCCGCAGGCTTTTTCCTGTTACATCAATATTTACCATGCTGTCTCTTTGAGTAGTAACTCCAACCCCTTTGATTGAAGCATACAGGTCAGGATGACGCTCTTTTAAAATCAAAGATGCCTTACATAGACTTGACCAGAAAAGTTCAGGATCCTGCTCTGCCCATCCTGGTCTTGGGCTGATATAAGGTTCATAGGCAACCTGTTCTTTATCTATCAATTCTCCGGTTGCTGAAAAAAGCAGAATCCGTATGCTTTGGGTCCCGCAATCTATTGATAGAATGGTTGGGGATATGCCAGATATATCTGAGCCTTTTTTTTGTGAATATGTGTATGATTTCATGGTGTTCTCATTTATTAACTCAAAAACGACACCTTGCTATAGTTTCCTGGGCATATCAGCATCTGTCTGAATCAGGATGCTCAGGATTTACAGGATGAACAAGGATTTGTATCCTGTAAATCCTTTCATCCTGAATATCCTGATTCTGACAGTGTTGACAAGGCTCTTTACTGGATAGATGTCGACTTTGAGTATTAAAAAATATTTTTAATCAAACCGGTACCCTGTGTGCCTTTTGCCAGAACTTGCGATATCGTAAAATCTCTTGATCAAAACGGTGATCATCCCATCCCAGAACCGGCTGACACAACTGCCTTATACGTTTGAAGTGCTCTTGTGCCCCGTATGGAAGAATCAAACCGATCCTGACACGCCGCATCAAAAGATCCTCAAGAGTGCGAACCTGCTCATGTGCTGCTGCATAGGGTAGTTCGGCCCACAGATAAGCTGTTCCTGGAATCTGGGTCAGATCTTCACTCTTCGCATTTTTAACCAGAGCAAGTGCGTCAGTTCCATATCGACCACACAATCTTTTCCATACATCTGTTGCAAGAGCATTATATGGACAAGGGCACGGAACAGACGTCTGTTCAAACAGCGGAATATACAGCATTGGTGATTTTTGTACCCTCATAAAAGATTTGGCGGCATTTAACGTGTCTGCGGCAAGAGTGCGGAATGTGGTGAGTTTGCCGCCTGTAACCGTTACAAGCCCTCTGTCTTTCCACACTACATGTTCTCTTGACTCTTTTGAAGGGTCTATATTTCCTGAACTTAAAACAGGGCGAATTCCTGCAATACTTGCTATGGCATCCTTGATGGATAAATTAATTTCAGGAAATGCCCATCTGAAACCATCCATAAGATAGAGTGCCTCATACCTGTCCATAACTGGTTCTGCATTAATATCTGCTCTATGGTCAACATCTGTGG
>JADGBC010000206.1 GCA_015231705.1 Desulfamplus sp.
GGATCGTCAGGATAAATTCTAAGGATGCCAAGGTCAGAAAAATAAAGCATCATGATCTTGTAGAAGTTTTCAATGACAGAGGCTCTGTGATCTGTGCGGCAGATGTTACAGAACGTCTGATTCCAGGCACAGTGCTATCTTGTGAAGGTTCTGCACAGTATGATCCGGTTGATAGTCAAATATCAGCAGAAAAAATGCCGTCAGACAGAGGCGGATGCATAAATCTGCTCACTCCGAGCAGAAATATAATAAAAAATTCGCATTCATCTGCTCCCAACTCATGTCTTGTTCAGGTAAGGCTTTGGAAAGGGGCATCATAATATCAGGATCAAATAAATAAATCTTCATGGCCATTATGCGGCCACCCCGAATTATGAAAATCAGGGGGCATTTTCATGGTAAAGAAGGAGAGTTAATGTAATGACCACTGCAAAAGAGAGAATCTCATGGAAGTCTCTAAAATCAAGTTTCAAAAATCAAAATTGTTCTGAAAAAGGTGATAAAATAAAAAAATGGTGTATGGTCATTGATATTGAAAAGTGCGAAAATTGCAATAACTGCTTTCTTGCCTGCAAGGATGAGCATTATGGAAACGAGTGGCCAGGCTATGCTGTGAGTCAGCCCCTTCACGGCCACCGGTGGATGAACATACTAAAAAAAGAGCAAGGAGAGTTCCCTTATATTAAGGTGGCCTATCTTCCCAGGCCATGTTTTCACTGTGATACACCTGCTTGTCTTGATGCAGATTCCGGTAACCTGCCTTCCCCAGACAATTCATCACCTCCAGACAATTCATCGCTTACAGACAACTCATCGCTTACAGACAACTCATCAGTTCCAAATAAACATACGCTTTCAAATCTCCATTCACATTCCGGCAAAAAGATCTATAAACGAGAGGATGGTATTGTGATCATTGACCCTGAAAAGGCAAAAGGAGATAAAGAGCTTGTTCAAAGATGCCCCTATGGTGCGATATGGTGGAACAAAGAGAGAGAGGTCGCCCAGAAGTGTACGATGTGTGCCCATCTTCTCGATGACGGGTGGAAATCTCCAAGATGCGTTCAGGCATGTCCAACCGGTGCTTTGACATTCCAAAAACTTGAAGATGATGAGTTGGACAGCTTTATAATTTCAAACAGACTTGAAAATCTTCCAGAACCTGTCTGTGATCAAAAGGCAGCAACAGATAAAAAAACAGCTCATGATTGTGTGTTATACAAAAATCTTCACCTCTATTATAGCTGCTTTATTGCAGGCAGTGTGGCAATCAGAAAAGATAGTACGCAAAAAAGTGAAAAAAGCACTGTAGCAGAAGCAAAAGAAGGAGGAAATGTAGAATTAGAAGCAGGAGGAGGAATAGGATCAGGAGCCATTGAGGAGTGTGTCCCCAACGCCATTGCCAGATTATATCAAAACGATACTCTCATTGCACAGACAAAGACAGATGCATTCGGAGATTATCGCTTTGATTCCCTGCCAGCAAACAGCGGCTTGTATCAGATAAAAATTACACATACGGCTGGCCAGATCAATAGATCTCAATCCATTGAAGTGGTTTTGGGAAAAAGCTGTTTTATTGGAATTACGTGGATATGAATTCAAAAAAGATGTTTGTAAACAAGAAACAAGGTTCAATAAAATAAAACTCAAATGATGCAAAATTGCATGTAAAAACACCTTGACTTTCCATTGATTTGCAATATATAGTTTCTCCTTAATAAAATAAACCTTTTAATATGCTTTAATTTGTACCCGCACAATCTTATGAAGATACCTCATTTTAATAGATTACGGATCAATGCAGGGAATACACAGATTTAGAGCGTCGTATGTAATGAGATGAGTGTCTCATTTTCAACAGACTTATTACATGTAATTTTGCACAACAAACAGTTAAGGCCAAAATCACTTACGTCTCATTACATTTAAAGATCATTTTTTCGTACAGGAGGATATAAGAGTATGGCGAAAATTAAGACCAAAGACAAAACAGTCTTACGCAGCCTTGGCCTTGGGGGTTTCTTTGGCGGTGGAGCAGAGGGGATGATTGATGTCAAGGATGGCAAAATTGTCCGTGTCCGCCCAATGCGTTATGGATGGAAATACAAAAAAGAGGAGGTCAGGCAATGGGAGATGACCAGAAATGGCAAAAGCATATCTCCTGCATGGAAATCATTGCCAGGTCCATTCTCTCTTGCTTACAAGAAAAGGGTCTACTCGCCTAACCGTATAAAATATCCTTTAAAACGGGTGGACTGGGATCCAAATGGAGAGAGAAACCCTCAAAATCGCGGTAAAAGCAAATATGTCAGGATCTCATGGGACGAGGCAACTGACATTGTGGCAAGCGAGATCAAACGGATTCATGCAAAATATGGTTACTATGCCATTTTGATGCAGGGTGACGGCCATGGAGAGTGCAAAACTATCAATACTCCTCACGGTCACTCGGGCACCCTTCTTGACAATATGGGTGGCTTTACCATTCAGGTGCGTAATCCTGATAGCTGGGAAGGGTGGTACTGGGGAGCAAAACATGTCTGGGGCCAGGGTGTGCAGGGCAATATGTGGCCTGCTGCCAACATTGTAAATGACACTACAGAAAACTCGGAACAGGTTCTTTTCTGGGGATGTGACCCTGAAACCACCCCCTGGGGATTTACCGGACAGTTTCCGAGCCGCCTTACCTATTTTTGGTCTGAAGTTGGAATAAAACAGATATACATATGCCCTGACCTGAATTACGGGGCTGCTGTGCATGCGGACAAATGGATTCCTGTTTTGCCAAATACAGACGCTGCTCTTCAGCTTGCTATCGCATATGTATGGATTACCGAAGATCTGTATGACAAGGAGTATGTGGCAACTCATGTTGTGGGCTTTGATCCTTTTGCCGATTATGTGACAGGAAAAGAGGATGGAGTACCGAAAACTCCAGCCTGGGCTTCAAAAAAATGCGGTGTGCCTGAGTGGACAATCAAGGCTTTGGCAAGAGAGTTTGCCGCAAAGGTGACCTCAATTGCCCACTATTTTGGCGGCGGCATGATAAGAGGGGCATACTCTCATGAGCCAGGACGGCTTGAGTGCATCCTTCTTGGCATGCAGGGGCTTGGAGGACCGGGTGTTCATCAACATCAGCTAACCTATTTTGGAATGCCTCGTGCCGAGGGTCTTGGAGGAACATTTTTCTGGAATCCTGAAATTGAAGAGAGGCTTGCGATTCCTGTCTTCTCGTCAGTTACTGCGTGGCAGGATCAGATTATTCCCAAAACATTGATTCAACATGCAATCCATAGGGACGGCCCCATAACATTCAGGGGCACCGGTGCCCAGAACGCACTTGTTCAGGATCAGTTCAACGAATATACATATCCTATTCCCAAAGAGAAGGGAGGCGTTGATATCCGCATGATCTGGACAGATACACCATGCAGGATTACATGCTGGAACTACGGAAATGATACTGAAACTGCAATGAGAAGTCCTCAGATTGAGACCATTGTAGCCCAGCACCCATGGCTTGAAAATGACTGCCTTTACGCTGATATTATCCTGCCGGCCAATACATTCATGGAAGTTGATGATATTCTTACCAACATCCGTCAGGGTACACAGCAACCAAATATAATGCTTGCGGACAAGGCAATTGAACCGATTGGTGAGTCAAAAAGCGATTTTGAAGTCGTGCTTGAAATTGGAAAACAGTTCGAGGGCATGGAGGAAAAACTGACAGAAGGCAAGACAGTTTTTGATATGCAGAAGAAAATCTGGGAATATATGGGTGGCGAAAAACTTGTCACCTGGGAGCAGCTTCAGGAAAAAAGATACTGGATATACAATACAGCACCAGATTGGGAAAATGATCCTCCCGGATTCAGAAATTTTTACAATGATCCTGTAAAATATCCTCTTGGAACTCCTTCTGGTAAACTTGAGTTCTACTCTGAAAGCCTTGCAAAGGCATTTCCTGATGATGACGAAAGACCACCGATCCCCAAATGGATCGAAAAAAGTGCTCTTCACGACGAGCGGCTCTCAAGCCACAGAGCCAAAATGTTTCCCATGCTGCTTATGTCCAACCACGGAAGATGGAGAGTTCATGCACAGTGTGACGACATCACCTGGACAAGAGAGGCACCCACCTGTAAAGTTATGGGGCCTGACGGCTACAAATATGAACCTGTCTGGATGCATCCAACGGAGGCGGAAAAACGGGGAATAAAAAGCGGTGATATTGTAAAGGTGTTTAACGAGCGTGGTATTGTATTGTGCGGAGCTTACGTAACTGAACGAATCCGTCCAGGTGTTATTTCTGTTGACCACGGAGCACGCCATGACCCAATCAAGACCGGTGAAATTGAAAGAAAGTTTCTGGTAATTGATGACTCATGGTTTACCCCCCACATAAAAGGTATATCTATAAGACAGGGCTACTTGCAAAACAGCTCTGAATCAGTGGTAAGAGTAAGGGTTGCAGGTGATAAGGCTTTTATTACAGTAAAGGGTAAAACTGTCAATCTGTCCCGCCTTGAATTTGAATATGACATTCCGGTTCAAGACGCTATTGAGATGCTTGCTCTTTGCAAAAAGCCTCTGATTGAGAAGATTCGTTATGAGATGGATTTCATGGGTTTTGAATGGATAGTTGACAAATTTGAAGGCTGCAACCAGGGGCTTGTTGTAGCCGAAATCGAGCTTGAAACAGAGACCCAGGATTT
>JADGBC010000207.1 GCA_015231705.1 Desulfamplus sp.
ACTTATGGCAACTGCTTTTGCCTGTTTAATAACATCCAGCTCATCAGGCAGACTGTTGTCTTTGACCGCATTATGGACAATTGCAATTTTCACGGCGATTAATTTGCTCCTTATCGATTATTTTATACTTTTTGTTATAGATCATGATGACAATGTTGTTTTGAAAGTGATTCGTTTGGATGCGGAATCAAGAATCCGTAAGATAAGCTCAAGATAGGATATATTGAAAAATGAGCATAGAATAGGAAGATCTGAATATCCTGGACGCAACCCTGCCAATGGGTTGACCTCAATAAAACAGGGGACTCCATTTTCATCGCACCTGATATCAATACGTCCGCCATCACGACACTCTAAAATTTTCCATGATTCAAGGGCAAGTTTTTCCACTTCAAATACTAAAGCATCAACAGCGGGTGCAGTTTTTTCATTTGCAACTGTTTTTTGGTATGCTGATTTTACAGGTGTTTTTGGAGATGTTAATTTTACAACTGTTTTTGAGGATGTTTGTTTTACAAATGCTTTTGGCGGTGCTGATATCAGTGGACGATATACCACTCTTTTTTTCCAATCCTCTTTGTTGACAAACGAGTAAGCTCCTTTTTCAGCATCTTCCAGAAGGATAATCTCCATTGTTCCAAGCACCATTGCATCTTTTCCGGTCCCGACAATACCAACAGTAAACTCTCGACCCGGAAGAAATTTTTCCACCAGAACCGGCTGCCTGAACTCCTCAAGAAGCTCTGTGCAGCGTTTGGTCAGCTCAGTTTTGATTGAATTATCCATGCCGGTAATTGAATAATCCATGCCGATAACAGAACCGGCAGTAATTCCCTTGCCTGTTCCCTCTGATAGAGGTTTGACAAAAAAAGGGGGGGCAAACGGGATATCTTGAACCCGTTCAATATCTTCCAAATCTTCAACAACTATAAAGTCAGCAGTTGGAAGGCCCGCATCTCTTATGACTCTTTTTGTCATTGCCTTGTGAAGGGTAAGACTCATAACCATTGGATCGGAAAATGTGTAAGGTATATCATACATATCAAGAAGAGCAGGAACCTGAGCTTCCCTGCCGATACCCTTCAACCCCTCGGCAATGTTGAAAACAATGTCCCACCGTTCTCCATTTGCCAGTCTTTGTACAAGTTCCTTTCCGTTGCCGATTCTGACAGTATCGTGACCGAGTACTCCAAGTGCCTGCTCCAGAGCATCTATTGTCTCAACAGAGTCAAATTCCGCGGTTTCGGTCTCACTGTATCCCATCTCAAGATAGGTCTGACGAAGATCGTAAGTCAGTCCGATAACCATTTTGTTTTTTGCCCTTATCATTCTTAATTTATTGCATCCTTAAGTGTATTCATTGCAAAGTAAGGCAGGGGATTGGCAGTGCCTCACCCCCGCATGTATCAGACTTGTATATTGAAAGTTGCAGGTCTGAATAAGTATGCCGTGATAAAAGGATGTAAAGGATGAGCCAATCCTGACTTTATCCTTTTAATCCTGACCATCCTGATTCAGACCAGATTGACAGTTGACAGGTAAAAATGACCTGTAAATGTCGATTTTGAGTATGAATCATTATATCCCTTTACCATCCCATGCATATCCAGATTACAATAAAATTGTCAGATAGCACTATCCGGATACCTGAATATTTTATTTTCATAATTTCTCAGCACCAGTGCTTCTGATGTATGCTGTTCAACATAGTCCGGCATCATGGGAATCTTGCCGCCGCCTCTAGGGGCATCAACCACATATGTTGGCACTGAATATCCTGTAGTAAAGCCTCTCATGCCGCGTATGATCTCAAGACCCTTTTCAACAGATGTCCTGAAATGGCCTGAGCCGGTAATGGGATCGCACTGGTAAAGGTAATAAGGACGAACACGCATCATCATGAGTTGATGCATAAGCTGTGTCATGGTCTCTACAGAATCATTTATCCCTTTTAGAAGAACAGTCTGGGAACCAAGAGGGATACCGGCATCTGCGAGCATGTTACAGGCACGGTTAGTTTCAGGGGTACATTCATCTGGATGGATAAAATGCAAACTCATCCATAACGGATGATATCTGTGCAGCATCTTCACAAGTTTTGGCGTGATTCGCTGGGGCAGAACCGCAGGTACTTTAGTTCCAATACGAATGATCTCAACATGCGGAATGGCTCTTAGTCTGGAGATGACCCACTCAAGGCGATCATCACTTAGAGTCAGAGGGTCGCCACCTGAGAGCAGCACATCTCTTATGGTGGGGGTACGACTGATATATTCAATAGCCCTTTCAAGTCTGCTTCTTCCAGGCAGAATCGAACCATGTCCGACAACTCTTGAGCGGGTGCAGTAGCGGCAGTATGTGGAACAAAAATCAAGCAGCAAAAACAGCACCCTGTCAGGATATCTGTGAACCAGACCAGGAATCGGACTCTGGTGATCTTCTCCAAGAGGGTCATCTGATTCGCATGGCATTTTGACAAGCTCTCCAGAGGTTGGCACCACAGATCTTCGCAGAGCCTGAAGAGGATCATCCACTGACAGAAGGCTTGCATAGTATGGGGTAATGCTTAAAGGAAGTTGAAAGCCAGGATTTGACAGAGCATCCAGCTCTTCAGGCGACAGTTTCAGCATTTTGTTGATTTTGTCAAATCTTCTGATGCGGCTGCTCATCTGCCACTGCCAGTCATTCCACTCCTTGTCCGATACTTCAGGATAATATTTTTTTCTGAAAGCTCTTGTTTTTGGGGTGCTTCTTGGGTGGGGTCTTGCAAGCCGGATTCGGTTGCCGGCAAGTGTTGGTATGGATGTGTATATCGCTTTGGGCGGGGCAAATTGAGAAGTTGTTTTTTCAATATTGAGAAGATTGGCCGGGCTCGGAGGTTCGTCATCTTCTCCCATCATCAGTATGTCTGGTATTATTGTCTCTTTGTGCTGCATTTTGTTTTTGTCCTTAAATTGAACGTTGTAAAACCTGAATAATTGTCCTTAACTCGTCAGTACGATGCAAATTTCATGCTTATATAAAAATTCATCATTGCATAATCCTCAACATCATGGGAATAGCTGTAAATACACCAATTGTTGCCCCTAAATTTGTGAACACTACAACTAATAGAATTCTTGTCACATTGTTTCTCCAGAATCCTTTCACAGACATTATATCAACTGGAATTGATTCAAGGTCTCGAACCTTTGGTTTTCTTGAAATTGCCTCAACAAGCCCTGAGACCCATCCTGCTGCAATCAAAGGGTGCAAGATTGTAATTGGTGCGGCAACCATAGCTGAAATAATATCCGCTTTTATCTCCCTTATCTATACGCTCCTGAACAAGTTCTCCTGCAACTTCAATCTCTTCATCATTAAAGAATCCGGTAGATTTTACAATCTCTTTTACCTGCTCCACATCATCGGGCAATGGTTCATATCTGAATATAATATCGAAAGTTGAAGCAATATCTGGTTTGACGATCTGCATTTTTTGTGTACCCGTTATTATCTATGCGTATCATTTAATATATGTTCAATAGCAGCATCATAGGATATGCCACCCTTTTCAACGGCAGCAGCAAAACCAGCATCAGGCGAGATGCAGGGATTTGCATTGATCTCAAGTATCATGGGCTTTTTGTTATGATCAACCCTGAAATCTACCCTTGCATATCCTCCAAGATTAAAAAGATGCCAGCAACGTATGGCAAGTTTCTTCAAAAGATGCAGAAGTTCGCCATCTTTTTCAGGAAAATCAAAGGATCTGGGAGTATCTTTGTATTCATTGGCATCTTCTATCCATTTAGCCTTGTATCCCAGAATCCTCGGGCTGTTACTTTCATTGTCTTTAAAGATAATCTCAGCCGGAGGCATGATCTGGACTTTTTTACCATTGCCAAGCAAGGAGATATTGAACTCTCTGCCATCAATGAATGCCTCTGCAAAACATGAGCCTCCAAGCTCAGAGGCTCTCTCTTCAAGAACTCCTGCTATTATCTCTCTTGTCCCTGCAACCACGTTGTTTTCATCTATTCCAAAGGATGCATGTTCCCAAAGAGATTTTATAATCCAGATTTTTTCACTTTCATTTTCAGTTACCTTTAAATTATGGATAACTGGTTCTGCAATAGCACTGTGCATGCCGCCAATCCAGGGCAGATCATATGGAAACGGATTAACCCATTCCGGTGTTGGCAGGCCTGCTGCTCTCATCCTCTCTTTTGCCATAACCTTGTGCGATGTGTGGTAAATGGCCTCTGCACAGGCTCCTGTATAAGGAATTTTCAAAGCATCAAGCAGGCTTGGAACAACATGGATGAGTCTTCCATGCCCGTCCAAAGACTCTACCAGATTGAATACAATATCAGGCTTTATCCTTGCCAGTTGGTGTTTAAGAGCATCAAGATTAAGATCGCAGGGGACAAAACTTGAAGTATGTCCCAAATTGGCAAGACTTATGGCAACTGCTTTTGCCTGTTTAATAACATCCAGCTCATCAGGCAGACTGTTGTCTTTGACCGCATTATGGACAATTGCAATTTTCACGGCGATTAATTTGCTCCTTATCGATTATTTTATA
>JADGBC010000208.1 GCA_015231705.1 Desulfamplus sp.
TTGCCCTGTTTCTTGCGGGACTTGAAAAAGCACTTTTCCCTCTGGGGAAAATAATGGCTGCCCAATTGTCAGATCCTGACTTTATTTATGGTGCGGGAAAAACTGTTACTCATGCAGACTGGAAGGCATATGGCTGGGTATATCTTTTTGCGGCCATGATCGGTTTTGCAACCACAATCGCCGAACCATCTCTTATCGCCGTGGCATATAAAGCCAATGAGGTGTCAGCAGGAACTATCGGTCAATGGGGATTGAGAATAACTGTTGCCATAGGAGTAGCTTTTGGAATAAGTCTTGGAACCTTTCGTATTGTCACTGGGACTCCACTTTATCTCTATATTCTTGTCGGTTACGTGATTGTTATAGTGCAGACTCTGTTTGCCCCTAAAAGTATCATTGCTCTTGCGTATGATTCAGGCGGAGTAACCACTTCAACCGTTACAGTGCCACTTGTGGCGGCTCTTGGCCTTGGATTGTCTGCTACTGTGCCTGGAAGAAATCCTGCTTTGGACGGCTTTGGACTTATTGCCTTTGCCAGTCTATTCCCAATAATAGCTGTTATGGGTTATGCACAGCTTATGCAATGGAGAACTCAACGCAGCAAAACACAACGAAGCAGGAGCATAAGCAGCCTTGCGGCAACTAATGTTGTATTGAAAGTCTTTAACGACAAAAACAAGAATTTACCATGAAAATGCATTCTGATTTTCATGATTCGGGGTGTCCATAATCTGGCCATCAGCGTTTAATAGACTCACAAACAAAACGAAACACACAAATAATGGAGAAAAGGAATGCGGTTTAAACTTATTTTATCCTCAGTAAAAACAGATATTACTGACCATGTTGTTGATTCGGCAAAAGAGGCAGGAGCCACCGGGGCAACAATAATACCGGCCAGGGGAACTGGTATCAAGGAGGCAAAAACTTTTTTTGGTCTTTCTCTTGAGGCACAGACTGACATTATTATGCTTCTTGTTGAAGAGCATATTGTCACTAAAGTCCTGGATTCGATAAAAAAGGCTGGAAAGTTTCACAAACCCGGAACTGGCATTGCATTTGTTCTTCCGGTTGAACATGTTGTCGGTCTGGAGAGCCAGATGGATAAATTTAAAGAAGAGGTCAGAAAAAGTTATTTTTAGACAATTGTACTTATCTTTGTGATCAAAATTCTACCCTGCTACTCTGAATAGGCATGATCATTTTTATAGGGTGCTCATAGTCATAAAAATCGGGCTTATTCTCACTGTAAAGGATAGAAATTTTATATCATTATTATAAATTAGGGAGAGAAATATGGGAACTGATAATACATCTATAATTAGAGCAAAAGATGTGATGAGCAAGATTGTGTCCATTGACGGCATGTCCACGGCTAAGGAAGCTGCCGCTAAAATGCGTTCTGAAAAAGTCTATTCGCTTCTTGTCAATAAAAGGTATGCTGATGATGCCTGGGGCATATTGGTATATCAGGATTTTATTAAAGGGGTGATCATACCTGGCCGCTCCTCATCTGACGTGCATGTCTATGAGATCATGACAAAACCTGTTATCACGGTGCCTGCTGATATGGATATCCGCTATGTTGCCCGTCTGATTTACGGGGCTGGCATACGAAGAGCTCCGGTTGAGGAGGGCGGAAAACTTATCGGCATGATCTCTCTTGCCTCGCTGGTTCTTGATAATGAGCTTTTCTAAAACTTTTATATGGCTCTCTTCACCTGTTTGTCTGATATTTTCTTACGAGAGTATCAGACAAATTCCTTTTCAGCTTCAGCTCTCTCTTACCACCCCGCCTACCTGAAGAATTAAAGCACCTTTTTTACCCATTTTGCTATACAATTTTTTCCCACTACTCTTTTTTTTCCCGATTTTTTTGTCGTGATCTTTTTTGAACATTTGCTGATGTGATAGATTGCCCTGAGAAAGCTGTGGTGTTCCTTGAAGGTTTGACTGTCGGGTAGAAACCTCTTTAAAAAATGAAGTGCCTCAAACGCAACCCTACAATTTAAACTTGAAGAAGCAGTAATTATGGTATGGCCATGCTGGAGCTATTCAGAGATGTGGTAAATGGAAAGATTCTTGACTATATTGAACCAAATACCTGTCTTAAATACTATAGAATTGAAATATAGAGTGTGATCAGGTATGATATTATGTCTTATATACAGAAGTATTCACTCTGGAATACTGTTTTGTTGGAAGCTCCATTTTTCACAAGAATGGACAGCACCATGGATAATAAGGAATATAGCTTTTGAGTGCCCTGGAAACTGTATCGTAATGACGCAGAAAATTATAACTGATATAAACTACAACCGACATTGAGCATACCACATATATTGTTTTTAGGGCTTCATAAATACTTTATATTGTGTTTTTTTTGCTTTGAAATATTAATGTAAAGCCTGTTTTTTTGGTGTAACGTATTTTTCATACACAATATGCAGTATTCGTTGATTGTTAAAATACAATATATTCAAATTTGGGTCTGCTCAATGTCGGCTACAATAACTGGAATGAAAAACAATTGGAATCATCAAAAATGGAGCTGTCACCACAGCAACAAAAGGCCATAGATCACTATGGAACTCCCGCATTGGTAGTTGCCGGTGCAGGATCAGGAAAAACCAGAACACTTACCGCAAAGATACTTGATATTATCAATTCTGAAAATGCAGTATCAGATGCTTCAAAAAGAATTCTTGCCATCACCTTCACAAACAAAGCCGCAGAAGAGATGAAAAGCCGTCTTTATGCTCTTACCGGCAGGGGATACTCTCAATTCCCGTGGGTTAGGACATACCACTCTGCCTGCCTTATAATACTCAAAAAACATTGTCAGCTTGTCGGATATTCCGAGCCAATACAGATATGCTCTTTGTATCACCAGAAAAAAATAGCCACAGAGGTTCTTGTCAACAGCAATCTTGATAAAAAACATGCATCAAATCTTATCTCTTTGATATCAAGGGCGAAAAATTCAGGCAATCCTGAGCGGTATTTTGATGAGAGACCCAGAATGTCAGGTATCAGCATAAAGGTGTATGATCTTTTCAAACGTTATGAAGAGAAGCTTATGGAGGCAAACAGTGTAGATTTTGATAACATTCTCCTTAAAACCAGGGATATTCTGCGGGATCACAGCAAGGTGAGAAATTATTACCGGAACTATTTTACCCACATTCTGGTTGATGAATATCAAGATACCAATAACCTGCAGGATGAATTGACACGCCTGCTTCTTGGAGATCATCAAAATCTTTTTTGTGTGGGTGATGACTGGCAGGCTGTGTATGGATTCCGAGGCAGCAATGTTGACCATTTTCTTGAATTTCCAGAGAGATATGACCGTGCAAAAATTTTTAGGCTGGAGCAGAACTACCGCTCTGCTGATGAGATTGTTCAGGTGGCAAACGGTCTGATTGACTTTAACAGAAATAAAATGGATAAAAAATGTTTCTCGACAAAACGGGGCGGTATGGTTGAGATTCATGATTTTTCTTCAGATCTTGATGAAGCACAATGGGTCACAAGCAGGATAAAGGCACTAAATCAGAGGGGAGATGGTATACCATTTGACAAGATGGCCGTGGTTTATAGAACAAAGTTCTGCTCGCTTCCATTTGAGAAAAATTTCCGTCTTTTCAGAATTCCCTACAGACTTATGGGGTCTCAGGGCTTTTTTGAACGGATGGAGATTATGGATATCAACGCATATCTGTCTGCATCTGTTTTTCCACGCGATGATGTCTCCTTTGAACGAATTATAAATACCCCCAAAAGAGGGATCGGCCCTGCAATGGTAAAAAAAATAGGCAACATAAGATCTCAGGGTATGGGGCTTCAAGATTGTGCAAGAGTTATGGTCAAAGAGAGAATCCTTACGTCTAAAATACATGATGCACTATCTCGGCTTATTGATGTGATTGATTATATAAGGGATATACCCCCTGCAGAGGCTATTGATGCTGTTATTCAAAGAACAGAGTACCATGAATATTTAAGACAGCAGAGCAAAACCGAAGGGGAGTTCATATCTAAAAAAGAGAACTTAGAACAGCTATGGTACAGTGCCAAAGAGAAAGCTGATATTCTTGAATACCTGGAGGAGGCGGCTCTTATAAGAGAAGACAGAGATGAGAGCGATGACGCTGAAAATGGTGTGGCTCTGTTGACCATTCACTCTGCAAAGGGGCTTGAATTTGATACTGTATTTGTGGTTGGGTGCGAAGAGCGGCTCTTTCCTCACTGGCGGTCAATAGATTCTGGAGACAAGGCAATTCAAGAGGAGAGACGGCTTATGTATGTTGCCATGACCAGAGCACAAAGACATCTTTATCTTTCTCATGCCAGCTACAGAAAAGGCCAGTCTGGTACAAAAAGCAGGTTTATTTACCAGATTGAGGAGTGCATCAGGTGATAGTGGGCCGTTATCGTCCGGGTAGAGGCATCGATTACTCGATGCCTCCCCCGCAGATCCGTACGTGCAGAATTCCCGCATACGGTTCCTCGGTTCCAGCTCTTTTGACCAAGCTGGAGGCCAAACAGGTTCCCCTGTTTGA
>JADGBC010000209.1 GCA_015231705.1 Desulfamplus sp.
TGGTGCATATTGGCTTATCGGTCATCCATGGGAAACAGGTTATCTTCAGGGAGTTTCAAACTGGGCTATCAGCAATATCGTAGGTGCAATTGTCATTACCCCAATTCTTGTCAGCCTGAGGTTAGAATGGATTGTATTGCGACCACTGAAATTCGATATATTTATAACTTTTGGCTTGCTGCTCCTCACTTTCATGATTTTCGGGTATGGAGAATCTATAATTCCACCCATTTTTCATCAACCATCGTTTCTGCTTATTCCTTTAGTGTTTGTTGCTGTGAAACGAAGTCAAGGATTCACTTTCTTTCTGCTGGCTCTAACCTTCTTCTTGGTCTGGACTGGAACAACTATGGGTTACTGTCCGTTCTTTGAATTGCATGAATCAGTTGCAAATGCCTCAATGCAGGTGTTCATAGGCGTTTCAGCTATAGTCATTCTGCTTATGCAGGCAGTCACTACTTGTTGAGCAACGCACAATAAAGGAGCGTTGGGCAGAAGAACTGCTTGAAATAAACACTCAATTGGAGAAGAAAGTTGAAGAACGCACATACGAACTTAGAAAGGCTAACAAGAATCTTTCTGAAACAAATCTCAAACTTGCTGCTATCAGCATTACTGATGGTTTAACTCAAATAGCCAACAGACGCCATTTTGACGAGATTATGTCTCAGGAATATACACGGCATATCCGTTCACGGGCAAATCTTTCGCTGATTCTTCTGGACATCGATCATTTCAAGGCATTCAACGATAATTACGGACACGTTAATGGTGATGAGTGTCTTAGGCAGGTTGCCAGAGTAATAGCTGATTGTGCTGCCCGTCCGGCTGACCTTGCTGCCCGTTACGGTGGTGAAGAGTTTGCATGTATTCTTCCTGAAACCGACTCTAATGGTGCAGTTGCAGTTGCCGAAAATATTCGTATAGGAGTAATGGCTCTTAAAATCCCACACAAAGCATCAAAAGTAGCTGAATACGTTACAGTCAGTCTGGGCGTTATAACAGTTCAGTGTAGTGAAAATATCTCTGCTGTTGAAATAGTTGCCAAAGTTGATGATGCACTATATCGGGCAAAGTCATCTGGTAGGAACAAAGTCGAATTTACGGTTATAATCAATGAGCTTCTGCCATCAGTCGGAGAGATACATGGAAGACTTATAAATTTGGTTTGGCAAGAGACTTTTTATTCTGGCAATAATATTATAGATTCTCAGCATAAAGTACTTTTCCAGAATTTTAATGAGCTTCTTGAAAAGGCTCTCTCAGTTCGTCCATTTTCAAAAAATTTGACACCTACAGAAAATTCAATCAAAATAGATATTTTAGAGATGATCACCCGACTCATTGACGATATAAAGCAGCACTTCCATGACGAAGAGAGTATCCTTGAAACAGCAGGTTTTCCGGAATTAAAACAGCACGCAGCAGAACACGCCAGACTGATGGCAAAGTCCCTTGAACTCTCACAGGATTTCAAGAATTCGACCCTTTCAGTCGGGGATATTTTCCAGTTTTTTGCATATGAAGTGATTAGCCTGCACATGTTCAGTGCAGATCAGGCATTTTTTCCATTTCTCAGTAATACCAAAGGAAAGACGTAAGATGGGGGTAGCCCTAACCCACCAGGGCTGTTAAGTTCTAAAGGATTATCCCCCCTTGACAAAATTGTAGAGAATGAGAAATTATTTCCGTTAATAATCTCAATAATCTTTCAATTAAATAAGTTAAGGGAGAATTACATGAATCTTATCAATTATTTAAGCAAAATCTCTGATTTTCGCAGAAAACAAGGACTACGCTACCCATTAATAATGATTTTGCTTATCACAATTATGAGCATCATGGCAGGACGCTGCCGTTACAGGGAAATCGCTTCATTTGCCAGAGCAAATCAAGATGACCTAATAAAATTTTTTAAAATAAAGAAAAATCAAATTCCATCACATGTTACTTTTCGTGAAATACTGAGAAATGTGGATTTTAATGAAGTAATCAGTACCTTCAATAACTGGGCTGCCCAATACGTTATTTTAGAAAAAGATGAATGGCTTGCAATAGATGGTAAATCTTTGGCTTCAACTGTTACTGATTCCCAAAGCTCCTACCAAAATTTTGTTTCACTCGTGAGTATCTTTTCGCATAAACGCGGACAAGTTTTGAAAGCTGCAAAGTTAGAAAATAAAAAGCAAAGTGAAATTCCAACAGTAAAGTATTTAATTGAAGCTTTAGAGCTCAAAGGAGTGGTTTTTAGTCTTGACGCACTTCACTGTCAAAAAAAACAACTCAAGCAATTACAAAAAGCGGAAATGACTATGTGATTCAAGTAAAAGCCAACCAGCCTAACTTGCTTCAAAGTATCAAAGAAACTGTCAGCACTCAGCCGTCTATTTCAACTTTTTTTAGCGATGAACGTTCACGAGGACGTCAAGAAAAAAGGATTACCAATATTTTTCCAGCACCTTCTAATATTAGTGAAGATTGGTCTGGAATCAAGCGTGTAATTCATGTTGAGCGTTTAACTTCCAAAAATGGAGAAAGTTCACATACTCATCACTACTACATAAGCAGCTTGTGTTCAAACGAAGCTCAGATATTTGCAAAAGGAATTCGAGGCCACTGGAGCATTGAAAATCGTCTGCATTGGGTTAAAGATGTGATTCAGCATGAAGATAGTTCAGGCATTAGCAAAGGGAACGGCGTAGAGACTCTTTCTATTCTGAAAAATCTGGCTATAAATCTTTGTCGGGGACTTGGCTTTGATTCAATCAAAGAAGCTGGAATTCATTTCTCAAGTAATGTCAAAGAACTTTTGCTACATTTTAGAACTTAACAGCCCTGGGTTCCTGGTGGGAGTAAAAATGAGGTGGACAGGCTGGATGACAACGCAACCAACCGCAACCTATACGCAACCAAATAAAAAAGGACTTGGGAATAATTTCCTAAGTCCTTGATTTTATTTACTTAATATTGGCGTCCCCAAGGGGATTCGAACCCCTGTCGCCGGCGTGAAAGGCCGGTGTCCTGGGCCGGGCTAGACGATGGGGACACAAGCAAAGTTGTTTTTGGTGGGTCGTACTGGACTCGAACCAGTGACTCTCTGCTTAAAAGGCAGATACTCTACCGTCTGAGTTAACGACCCTCAAAAAAACAGGGCGAATCTACACAATTAGATGATTAGTGTCAACCCTTTTTTTTATTGTGTGCCATTTTCTTGACTCTCTTTAAGAGCTACAAGACAACATGGAGCAACCCGCTCTATTGCGTGCCCAATCTGGACGCTTAACTGCAAACTCTTCATTTTCTGGCTGTTCACTATATGGACTACGAACCATATCAAGAAGCCTGTTAACCATGGAAAAATCGCCAGCTTCTGCCTTATCAATGGCAAGCTGCGATAGATAATTACGCAAAATATACTTAGGGTTGACTAAATTCATACTATCTTGCCTATCTTTATAAGTTTGGCTATCTTTTTCCAGCCTCTTGGTGTACATGCTGAACCAATCTACAATTTTAAATAGATAATCCTCTGTCAACTGCGATGGCTCATAATAGCTCTCTATAAATGGCTTTAGTAGAGCAATCTTTCCTGATAATTGGTTATTTATGCCAATATTTTCTGATATTTGGCTCATATATTTAAACCAATTTAAAGTAAAATCGTACGATGCAATCTTTCTGAAAAATAGTGTCATGTCTGTCTCTGCAACTTCAAAAAGGGTAAATATCTGATTTATTAAAATAGTATCAGTTGCAGAGTCAAAGCTCTTTAACCCCAACTTTTTTGCAACCATTGTCTGCCATCTATCTTTAAATCTTGCTGAGTATAGATTTAACGCATCTTTTAGAGGCTCAACATCACCAATCAGAGGAAATATCGCATTTGCAAGCTGTGCAAGATTCCAATGGGCAACTGCAGGCTGATTACCAAAACAGTATCTTCTACCTGCTCTATCTGTTGTGTTAGGTGTCCAATTTGGATCATAGTTATCAAGCCAGCCATAAGGTCCATAATCTATTGTAAGCCCAAGAGCCGACATATTGTCAGTGTTCATAACCCCATGGACAAAACCAACACGCATCCATTCAACAAGTAAGTCAGCAGTGCGTATGCAGACCTCTTCAAACCAATTAAGATAAGTATGCCAAGTTAGCTCTTCTTTTATGTTTTGATGCTCTATCAGGTGGGGAAAATCTATATGTATTGTGTAATCTAAGAGCTTTTTTAAAGTTTTAATGTCATTGCGTGCAGTAAAAATTTCAAAGTTACCAAATCTTGTGAATGACTGAGCAAGCCTGCAAACAATAGCACCATGTTCATCTTTAGGGTTACCATCATAAAACATATCTCGCTCTACCATCTCGCCTGTTGATATAAGGCTTAATGCCCTTGTGGTTGGCACACCTAAATGGAACATAGCTTCGCTGCACAAAAATTCGCGAACAGAGGATCGCAAGACTGCCAATCCATCAGCATTTCTGGAGTATGGGGTTGCACCAGCCCCTTTAAGTTGCAATGTCCAACGCTCTGATCT
>JADGBC010000020.1 GCA_015231705.1 Desulfamplus sp.
GGCAGACATAAGAGGAGACTGGAAACTTGAGGTGATCTGGACAGTCATTCCCACATTGATAGCTATGTCCATGTTTTGGGTAGGCTGGTCATCATATGCAGGATTGAGAAATGTCCCCAAAAATGCTCTGGAGATAGAGACCATTGCCCAGATGTACTCATGGATTTTTATTTACAAGAATGGCAAAGAGACAGACAACGAGCTTGTTGTTCCTATAGGCCGCCCGATTCGTCTTAACGTCACATCTGATGACGTTATTCACGGGCTTTTCATTCCAGCTTTTAGAATCAAGGTGGATGCAGTTCCAGGAGTTCACACATATGCATGGTTCTATCCTGAAAAAATTGGCAAGTTTTCTGTTCAATGTACTGAATTTTGCGGAATCGGGCATGCGGACATGACAGCACAGCTAAAAGTTGTCACTGAAGATGAGTACAATGAATGGTTGAAATCTGACTGAAGTTAATTAGGATGCATTTTCACAGCAAGATTTTGATTTCGCTTGGACTGACATCTTACACATTGCTTGGATACCTGATATTTTTTCCATATCCAGACTCTATGTTCTGGCTCACAGCTCTATCGTCACTGCTGTTATGTTCAGGAAGCGGGTCACTGAATAATTACCAGGATCGTCACACAGACAAACTCCTTAAAAGAACCTCAAAACGCCCTCTTCCATCAGGTTCTGTCTCAGAAAGATGTGTGCTGGTTCAATCTCTATTGTTCATATCTGCGGGTATTTCAGGTTTTTATTTTACCCGCAACTCTCTTGCAAGTGCCCTTATCGCTCTGTCTGGTACGGCATTTTACAACGGAATATATACTCCTCTTAAAACTCGGACGGTTCTTGCAATTGTTCCTGGTGCAATCTGCGGCATGATTCCCCCGTTGATGGGATTTAGTGCAGCAGGAGGATCATATAAAGATATTTTTGCAGCTATACAGACTTTTGTCGGCAACCTGTGCTGTTCTGGCAATCTGGGGTGCTCTGGCAATCTGGGCAATATAATCTGGGTAATGGCAATAATTGGAGTGTGGCAGCTTCCCCACTTCTGGCTTGTTCTGCTAAAATACCCTGATGATTATGAACAGAGCCATGCAGGACACAATCTCCCATCCATGCTTGGTCTGTTTACCAGAACGCAACTTGGACGCATCATGCTGATATGGATTTTGCTTTACAGCTTCATGCTTATCACAGCTCCCCTTTTTTATTCCGGATTAAGCATGACAGCCCAATGGATTTTGGTATTGAATGGAGTCTTTCTGTTTATATTATCTACTTCTGCTTTGTTAGGTTTCATCACTACCCGAATCCATCTTTATGGTTATGCAACAAGCTATCGTTTTGAATCTGCTATACTGAACCTCTCCATGATGATTTTTATCCTCACTCTGATAGCAGACATACTCTTTTTAACGGCTGTTTAAATATTCAGACTCTGATTTTAAGTTGATGGTAAAACGAAATACGCTTTTTCAAATGATAGGGAAAAAATCCTTTTAACTGAAAACAATGGGGGTAATATTTGAGTCAACTAAACGTGCCAATGATATATGGAATAATAATAAAAAATTTTGCAACGATAATCTTTTTAACCATTTTTTCGTTTGGATGTGCCACAGCCTGGGCACAAAGCGAAATCACCGTTGTTCACGGAGAAGAGGATTATCCTCCTATGGAGATGATGGTCAAAGGAACATTCTCAGGTTTTCACGCCGATATTGTCAACGCAGTCAGTGCCAAGCTTGGTATAAAAATTCACTGGATAGGCGTTCCGTGGAAACGAGCCCTTTTAATGGTGGAGCATGGAAAGGCGGATGGTATCACCTACATCGGGAAAACCCCAGAACGAGAGGTTTGGGCTATCTTTAATGATGACAATATAATTTCGTCCGCCAAGATATCATTTATAGTAACCAAAGAGAACGCATCCAAGATCATCTTCAATGGCAACATTTCTGAATTCCTGAAAGATAGAACTCTTCTGGTTGTCCGTGGTTTTGCTTTTGGTGATGACAAGATCGACAAGGCCATTAAATATGAATCAAACTCCATAGAGACGATGGTAAAAATGCTGTTGAAACAAAGATACGATGTCGGAATCCTCAATTGGAACGACTTCTCAGGTGCCTTTAAGGGCAAGCCGGAATATCAGCAACTGGTGCAACTCAGCCCCCCAGCTATAGAGTTGAATAATTACATAGCCTTTTCCAAGGCAAAAAAGAATGAATATCTTGCAAAGCGTTTCGGCGAAGCACTGAAGGCATTTAAAAAGACACCTGATTACACGATGCTGTTGGAAAAATATGGGATAGAGATCAATCTATGATTTTAGAAAATAAATTAGGCATTACCGATGCTGTGGAACTTGCAAGAGCGGAAGAAAAAATCAGTAAAACAAAAGCGTTAAAACTGTTTATAAGTGGTGTTTTGGATACGTTCAACGCGGGCAGTTTTCAGGCACTGGCAGAGATTCACCGCTATCTTTTCGGTGATATCTATACGTTTGCCGGCAAGATCCGCACAGTAAACATTGCAAAAGGTAATTTTAGATTTGCTCCTCTTATGTATCTTGAAACAGCCTTAAAAAATATAGAAGCAATGCCCCAATCCACTTTTAATGAGATTATTGAAAAATATGTGGAAATGAATATTGCTCACCCATTTAGAGAGGGCAACGGACGAAGCACAAGAATATGGCTTGATTTGATTCTGAAAAAAGAGCTGAACCAGATTGTTGACTGGAGCTGTGTGGATAAAGATGATTATCTTCTGGCCATGGAGCGAAGCCCGATTAAAGATATTGAAATTAAAGTGCTACTAAAACAGGCCTTAACAGACAAAGTAAATGACCTGGCACTCTATATGAAAGGTATTGATGCAAGTTACCATTACGAGGGATACACTGTCTATAAGACTGAAAATCTTGGAGATTAAGATCGATGCCCTATACATCAGAAGTCCAATTTAAAGAAGCCTTTTGAGTCAGAAGAGGGAGTTGGCTCTATAAACCAAAACCTGAAAGTAAAGGAGAATCAAAATGAATGAAGATAGTAAATGCCCAGTGACAGGCAGGATGAGCAAGCCCATTTCCGGAGGCGGCACGTCGAACAAGGAGTGGTGGCCCAACCAATTGAACCTAAAGATTCTTCATCAGCAATCAAATCTTAGCAATCCGATGGGAGAGGCTTTCAACTATGCTGAAGAGTTCAAGAAACTCGACTTGGATGCCCTGAAGAAGGATCTCTATGCACTGATGACCGATTCACAGGATTGGTGGCCAGCCGATTACGGTCACTACGGAGGGCTCTTTATTAGGATGGCGTGGCATAGTGCAGGCACCTACCGTATGGGCGATGGTCGTGGGGGGGCAGGGTCCGGCTCTCAGCGCCTGGCACCCCTCAACAGTTGGCCCGACAATGTTAACCTTGACAAGGCACGTCGATTGCTTTGGCCGATCAAACAAAAATACGGCAAGAAGATCTCCTGGGCCGACCTGATGATCCTCGCAGGCAACTGTGCCCTGGAGTCCATGGGGTTCAAGACCCTCGGCTTTGCTGGCGGACGCGTGGACGTCTGGGAGCCGGAAGAGGATATCTACTGGGGCAGCGAGGACAAATGGCTTGGCGATAACCGCTACTCCGGCAATCGGGATCTCGAAAATCCGCTTGCCGCTGTGCAGATGGGGCTGATCTATGTAAACCCAGAGGGTCCCAACGGCAACCCTGATCCCGTTGCTTCCGGCCGTGATGTTCGTGAGACTTTTGCACGCATGGCAATGAACGACGAAGAGACTGTAGCACTCGTCGCCGGTGGACACACCTTTGGAAAGTGTCACGGTGCGGGTCCTGCGTCTCATGTTGGGCCTGAACCCGAGGGTGCCCCTATTGAGAACCAAGGCTTTGGCTGGAAAAGCAGCTTTGGCAGCGGTAAAGGAGGCGATACTATCAGCAGCGGAATTGAGGGTGCGTGGAAGCCAAATCCGACCAAATGGGACACAGGGTATCTGAAAGTGCTGTTCAAATACGAGTGGGAACTGGTTAAGAGTCCGGCCGGTGCACATCAGTGGCTGGCTAAGAACGTGGCAGAAGAGGACATGGTAGTTGACGCTCACGACCCATCAAAAAAACACCGCCCGATGATGACCACAGCAGATCTCTCCCTTCGCTTTGATCCGATCTACGAACCAATATCACGGCGTTATTTACAGAACCCCGAGCAGTTTGCCGACGCCTTCGCCCGTGCATGGTTCAAGTTGACGCATCGCGATATGGGGCCGTGCACACGGTATCTAGGCACGGAAGTTCCAACAGAAGAACTAATATGGCAAGACTCCGTCCCGGCCGTCAATCACGAACTGGTTGATGCCCAGGATATCGCCTCCCTCAAGGGTAAAATTCTGGCTTCAGGTCTGTCTGTGTCTGAATTGGTTTCGACTGCCTGGGCATCGGCATCCACTTTCCGCGGCTCCGACAAACGAGGTGGAGCCAACGGTGCCCGCATTCGTCTTGCACCACAGAAGGATTGGGAGGTCAACCAGCCTGCCCGGCTGGAGAAGGTACTCAAAACCTTGGAGGATATCCGGAATACGTTCAACAGCACACAGTCCGGCGACAAAAAGATATCTCTGGCTGACCTGATCATTCTGGCAGGTTGCTCAGGCGTCGAACAGGCAGCTAAAAATGCTGGTCACATGTTGATAGTTCCCTTCACGCCAGGACGTATGGACGCCTTGCAGGAACAAACTGATATAGACTCTTTCGCAGTTCTCGAACCTAAAGCGGACGGTTTCCGTAACTACCAGAAGACAAAATACGCTGTATCGGCTGAGGAGCTGCTGGTTGATAAGGCACAGCTCCTGACTCTGACAGCTCCGGAGATGACGGTTCTCATCGGTGGCATGCGTGTCCTGAATACCAACTTCGGAAGCTCTCAGCAAGGTGTTTTCACCAAGCGGCCGGAGGCTCTGACCAACGACTTTTTCGTTAATCTGCTTGATATGAGCACAGAGTGGAAGGCAGTTTCTAAAGACTCTAACGTGTTTGAAGGGTACGATCGCAAGACGGGTGAGCTCAAGTGGATCGGCACACGTATAGACCTGATCTTCGGTTCTAACTCCCAACTTCGAGCATTGGCGGAAGTCTATGGATGTGAGGACTCCCAGGAGAAGTTTCTGCAAGACTTTGTAGCGGCGTGGAACAAGGTTATGAACCTTGATCGCTTTGACCTCACCTGATCATATGCTTTAAATCAAGGTTTCAGCGACAGTCGCTAACTCAGCGGTAGCCATTACTATCCGCATCTATTTCATGCTACATGCGACCACGGTTTTGACTACCACTGATAGGAATAAGAAAAACGCAACCCTACATTATAAACTCAAAAACGACACCTTGCTATCATTTACAGGCAAATCTTCATATGTCTGAATCAGGATGGCCAGGATTTACAGGATGGACAAGATCTTTATCCTGTAAATCCTTTCATCCTGAATATCCTGATTCAGACTGTGTTGACAAGGCTTAGGAATCGATAGGTGTCGAATTTGAGTATAAATGCTTGATGCCGTGCTCAAAATCATATAAGTCCGCTTATCATACCAACAGCCACAATAATCAAAAGAGCAGAAACCAATATCTGTATTGAGCGAATAGTCATTTTTTTCATCAGACGGACACCTACAAATGCTCCCACAAATGCGGAAATTGCAGCTACAGAAACAAGTGTCCACTCTACGCTTTTTCCTGAAACTACAGCATCCCATCCATAGATAATCATTCGTGACAGATCAACCATGACTGCAAGCACAACACCAGTTGCAATGAACTGCTCTTTGCTCAACCCTGCCTTTATAAGAAACATGCTCCTGAATGCTCCCTGATGTCCGGACAGCCCTCCAAAAAAACCGCTTATGCATCCGCCAAAAGGGAGAAATTTTCTATCAAGAGTTAAAGATGAAAACGACGGAGAGAGTTCCAGACCAACAAATATTATGATCAAAATTCCAATTATCAGCTTTACAGGCATCACCATCAATGTTTTACCCATTAACGAGTATTCAAACACAGGTTGCAAGGATGAAAGCCAGCCCAACAAAAAAGCTCCTGCAAATGCACTGATAACAGCAGGAATACCGAATTTTATTACAGTTGCCTTGTGTGCATTCAAGCCCAGCAGACCCAGCTTGAAGATGTTATTAGCAAAATGTACCATTGCCGTAATTCCTATTGCAACTTCGACAGGAAAAAATAGTGCTACAACAGGCATAAGTAAAGTTCCAAGCCCGAAGCCTGAAAAGAGCGTAAGACCAGATGCAAATAAAGCAGTCGTTGCTATAATAATTGTTTCCAAATAGTGATTCTCCCATATTTTATTTTATCTATAACGGCCATGCCCTGATGGGCACAACGAAAAATGAAAGTCCTATAGTTACGGACACTTCAAGAGACTTTCATATAAAGGATTTGGATAGCCTTCATTTGTCTGTTGACACTTTCTTTAGCAATATCCACATTATTCTGAGTTTTAGACCAAAAAGCATCAAATACCTTTGAGAAGATATGGAGAATGCCAGGATCTGCACTTTATTTTCTGGCATACTTATATCTAATGTTCTTAAAGATTGTTGACATAAAAAGATATTTTTTTCTATCATGTTGGTTATAAATATGTCAAGTGATTGCAAAATAGAACATATGCAGCTTTACGGCTACTCTTGTTTAATTAAAATTCATGGACAATAATATACACAACACTCATAAAAGCGAAGGAAAAATCATCATGAGCAGAAAATCGATAAAAGAAAAAACAATAGATCGTTATCCTATCGTGGTGAGAAGGGCATCTATTTTTATGTTTTTCTCGTACTTCTATTTGATTTTCGTATCCTGTTCATGGGCATATGCTATGAAAACTCAGGAGAACTACACTTATAAACTGACTCAGTCCAATGGAGATTATTCCATCTGGACAACACCGCCATCGGAACGGGTCTTTAAAAATGATCCTGTTCCTGATTTTTTATCTGATGAAGCATCATCAAAGGTTCTTGTATATGCCGCAAAGAATGAATTTGAACCTTTTCAAATTGTAGTAAAACCTGCCCTCGAAATGTCCGGCAGTATAAGTATCAATATGGGGTCGTTTGGCTCAGGCATTGAGACTGAAATTCATCAGGTTAAATATATAAATATCACAAAAAGCACAGATATTCTTGGAAAAACAGGATATTACCCTGATCCTCTGTGGCCGGTTGAAAATGGCTCTTCAATATCTCTTAACGCCAATGAGAACACCGCTTTCTGGATAACAGTGCATGTTCCAAAGAGTGTGGCTGCTGGAGAGTACACGGCAGATTTCACGATAAGTTCAGCATCTGACTCAACATATCCAACTGTCAATATGCTCTCTTCAGCCACGGTTCCGGTAACTCTTCATGTCTTTAACTTTGCCATCCCTGATGAGATTCATACAAAATCCCAGATGAATTTTTCCCACAATACTATCCTCGATAAGTACGGGGTAGGATGTTGCGGGGAGGAGTACTGGATCTATGTGGAGAGGATAAAACAGTATTTTATCGACCACAGACTGACACCAAAAAGTGTTTTATGGTCAGGTGGACTAACTTCCAGTGGCGGAAAACCCTACATTGATTATGACTGTACAGCCAGGACATTTACGGACAACGAGGGTATCTGGGGATTTGAAGAGCCGGCACAGAGATATCTTGAAGGTTCCGGCCTTATGCGAGGCTCCTTTGATTACGCTTTTAATGAAGGGACGGGATTCCCCTCTTTTATGGCGGCAACATTTCAGAACAATGACTCCTCACAAGATCAAAGACCGTCAACCTTCTGCTCAGAGACAAGAACAACGTCTGATTGGTACACGGCAGATAATCCCTATTCTCCTTACAATACCAAGTGGTTTTCTTACATTTCTGCTGTTGAGTCGTATCTGTCAGATAATGGTTATCTTGAAAAGGCTTACTATTACATGGCCAACGAACCACAGGATCAGGCAGACTATGATGCTGTTGCATGGTATTCCCAAGAGTTGAAAAAAGCGGCTCCCAATCTCAAACTTATGGTTTCAGAAGAGGCAAAGCCTGAAATCTATGACCACCCTTTGTATCCTGGAGCAAAAATTGACATATGGCTGCCGGTACTCAATAACTACGATCCTGAAGTCGCCAGCATACGGGAGTCCCAATTTGGAGAAGAGACATGGATTTACTGGCTTCATGGTACGCGTCCACCATATTTCAATCCTATCACTTTAGATCATCCGGGGATCGAGAGTAAATTGACAGGGTGGTTTATGTGGAAATACAGAGTACGCGGAATTGCCTATTATTCATTGAACAACTGGAGCAAAAATCCCTGGACTGATCCCATGACTGACGGTCATAACGGAGATCTCTTCATGTTTTATCCCCCTTCTGAATCCAACAGCACTATTGCCTACGGCTCAAACAACCACCGTTTTGTCCCATCCATAAGGTTTGAGTTGATGAGAGACAGCCTTGAAGATTATGAATATCTCTATGTTCTGAATGGCACAAAGCAGCCAGAGATCAACGCCAGCACTCTTTCAGTTGACAGAGGCAGCCTTTCAAGCAGTATCCCAGAGACCGCAAACATGGCTGATATCCAGGCAGGGAAAATCATAACTGGTGTTGCAAGCTACACCCGTGATTCAAATTTCATGTACAATCTGCGTCGTCTGATCGGACTTAAAAACGGGGGCGAAATTTCTGAGATTCCAGATATCGAGCCTCCAATCGTACATCCAAGATCAGAAGGAGCACCTGGAAACTACTACATAAATTTTCAGAACCCTCAGGAGAGTTTTTCAACACAGCCATACGGTAATCCCACAATGCAAGATCAGGTCGTGGATGGTGTTACCTACAGAATGCTTGATTATGATGGCAAAACATATTATGCCATCGGGCCAGAAGGGTATGATGAGGATAAAGGGTATGGCTGGTTTGGAAATATCATCAAGCAGCCGGGACAAACCAGAGACCCTTGGGGAAAAGAAACTGATGAGAGAAAGAGAACCTATATTTACGATGACTACGGCAGGGTCAACACTTTTGAATTTGCTCTGCCAAACGGCGAATATGAAGTGTTTTTATGTGTCGGAACTCCAAGAAAAAACTATTCTCACAACAATGTAAAAATCGAAGGAGTTCTGTTTGTGGATGATGAACGAAATAACTATTTTATCGAGCGTTCAAAGAGTGTAACAGTATCAGATAACTCTCTTACCATTGAGATCGGGCTGACAGGCATGGATGAATATACAATGCTAAACTACCTTCATATTGAAGCAAAATCCACTCAACCGCCAGATCCGCCTGCCCCTGAGCGTGACATTGACAAACCAGACACACATACCGTTCTGACAGATACCATCTCTGACTGTATAGCCGCATCAGAATCTGTAACCCACATTTTTGGTACATCCGGCACCAACCATGTGACTGTTCAAAAGGGTGCGTGGGCAAAACTTATAAATTTTCCGGGCAACAACATTATTACCATTGAATCTGACTCAAAGCTGTTCAGTGTATCCCGTTCAGGTGCCACTGTTACTTTGAAAGCCAGTGACAATACATTGCTTGTTATTCCCGCGACAAAAAGTCATCAGACTATTTTTTTTACCGTAGATAATAAAGCCTTTGATCTGTTTGTTGATTCAAACAGTGTGATGATGGGAGATAAAAAGATATAAACGGTCATGGCCAAATTGGACCACCCCCAATAATGGAAATGATATGTGCATTTTCATGGTAAAATAAGAGTATCTTGCATATCGAAGTAAAAACCGTTGACATTTTTTGACATCTTGCATATCTGCATAAAAACTGTTGCCACTTTTTGAAGTCTTATCATCACTTTTTATGGATTGCTTAAAAGTCTGCTTTAAAAAACACACTCTATAACGGCAATTTTTTTTACTAATCAAATTTTTATTAAGGAATGTTTTATGGCACATGTTGTTAATGAAGCTAAAAAAGTTCTCCTGTTATCTCTATGTGTTGTATTTTTGTGTGGATCTCTCGCCTATGCTGATGAATTGTCTGATTCAAACCGTATTTTTAACTGGGCAGAGAAGAATTATCAGCAATATTTTCCTGTTCCATCTTCCGGTAATAATGAAACCGTTGTCGCTAATGGATATATATACCGTTATTATGAACAGACCGGTAATTATCTCATAACATATGAAAAAAAATTCTATGTTTATGGAGAAATGTTTGGTGGTGTGCTGGAAGTGGGAAGCATAAACTCCTTTTTGTCAATTGTGGATTGTAATGAATTTCAACTGGATCCACCTGATAATTACTCTTCTGTATCGGCAGGAGAGAGTGTCAATGCGGTACATCATAAAAATATTGCAGGCTATACAATTACAGGCCACTATTATGTAAATAATAGATCGGAAGGCGGGGTTGAAAAGCTGTTTTCAATATATTTCAGATGTGATCGAACCCATAAAACCACAATTGATGGTGTTGGGATTACTCAGGGAAGTTTTGTTGCTGATTATGATAACTCCAATCAACCAACAATTTATCTTTATGACTCTTCCGGAGGTCAAAGACATATACTCTCTCTCAGTAATATGTCTATAGATATATCTCAAAGCAGATTTGATATTGATGGACAGATAGATAGCATTACCAAAACATTTGACTGCGAAGACTCAGGATCTATAAAAATGGACGAAATTACCTGCGATAAGTCTGAATATCCTGGATATCTGTTTTGTCAGTATAGTTTCCAATTAGCAAATAACCCTAATCTTGGCCGTTGGCAGCATGAGTCTTTTTTTCATTCTATGAAGAATGCTGGAGAGTTGACAGAAGAGATAAATCGTTTTGGTGCACATGTTGATCTGACTGATGGTGCTGCTGAGTTAAAAATTTTTCAGCGTGGCGATGACATGAGTTTAAGTAAGCCTGATATTAATAACGAGAGCACATTGACTATTGAAAAAGATGGTCGTTCTCATGAAGAGCTTAAATATCGAAAAAAAGTACCTGATAATGAAGCTCGGGATATGCTTATGACCTATCTGCCTGAAAATGATGAACAACCAGAAAATTTCAGAGTGCATCTTAAAACTGGCAAGGGGATCGCACCTATTGAGACAGATACCGTGATCTGCCCAGAGCCTGCAAACTGTTGCTATGGCAACCATTGCCTGCATCAGTACGATCGATCAGGAAATAACTGGGGACAATATCTTGGAACCAGAATATACTTTGGATTTTATGCTCCTATCGCAGGGGCTACCTGCAAAGTGGAGCCGGAAGAGAGAAACGACATCATGACTACCATAGATGTTGAGTTCAAAGATCCTTCAGAAAACAGCGACACTGATGATCACGACGATCAAGATAGTGGCTCGGACGAGAAAAAACGATGGAATTTTACTGTTAATTACAGTTCGTATTATGGCAGCGGAACAATGCAGATTGATAATTTTACTGTAGATCCTGATTGCAGCGAAGCTGAAGACAGTTTTTGCATATTTGTAAGCAATGATTATGCGGATCAAAATATAAATATCAGCTATACAACGGATCTTTTATATGATTCTGATCTTGCCCCTTTGCTGGTTTACAAGGAGAATGGAAAAATCACAATGGACTGGTCAGCAATTGTTTCCCCTTCGTGGGGTGAAGGCTTTTCCGCTCAAATTGGTGGAAGCCCTTATGCAGATGCCATGCTTGGATTTTGTAATGGTGATCTGCCCGCAGATGCACAGGATAAATTTAGAAACGGGACAGGTTTCAATTGGAGAGCATCAATAATACAAGATTCCGAAGAGACTGTATGTACTTACTCGTTTATGCCGTATAAACAGTAATTTGAGCCGCATTCATGCGGTATGATCATTTGAACCAATTTACAGACTTGTTAATTTTACAGTCACTTGTTAATCCGACTTTCAATCGTCAGATTAACAAGTGATTGTCTTTTACCATGAAAATGCACGATCTCATTTTCGTTATTGGGGGTGGCCAAATCCGGCCATGTCCGTTTATTAAATCTTACCCTGCTGAAATCTCCGCAAGCCTCTTCAACTGTGCATACTTCTCGTTTACTTCCTCTTCAATTTTGGCTCTTAAGCGTACAGACTCTTCAGGAAAACTCTTCTCAAGAGCTGCAAAACGATTCTCTCCTGCAAGAAATTCCTGGATTGTTCCGTCAGGTGCCTTGGAATCAAGAATAAACGGATTTTTGCCTTCGGCTTTAAGAAGTGGGTTGTAACGATAGATTGGCCAGAAGCCTGATGCAACGGCAAGCTGGCTCTCAAGCTGTGTTTTGCCCATCCCTTTTTTGATACCCTGATTGATACAAGGAGCATAAGAGATTATCAAAGATGGGCCGGGGTAGCTTTCGGCCTCAAGAAAGGCTTTCATTGTCTGCTGTTTGCTTGCACCCATTGCGATTGATGCCACATAGACATAACCATAGCTCATTGCCATGGCACCTAAATCTTTTTTACCGATCTTCTTTCCAGATGCTGCATATTTTGCAATGGCTCCAGTTGGAGTCGCCTTTGATGACTGACCGCCGGTGTTGGAATAGACTTCTGTGTCCATTACAAGAATATTGATATCGTCACCTGATGCTAAAACGTGATCCACACCGCCGTATCCAATATCATATGCCCATCCGTCACCGCCAAATATCCAATGGGATTTTTTTGTCAAAATGTTCTGATCTTCAATGATTTCACACAGCAGACAGTCAGTAGATTCATTGCATGAAGATGGTGAACAGCATGTCTTGCAACTGCCAGCATGTCCGGCAACAAGTTTTTTTATTTTTTCTGCATACTCTCTTGAAACTTGAGCATCATTCATGGCTGCAACCCAACCAGACAGAGCATCTTTAAGTTCTGCTGATATGGTTCCACTACATTTATCCTGACCACAGGCACAACCTTCGAGTTCAAGCACCTTTTTTATCTTTGATGCAAGCGTCTGGCGTCTTTTGTTAAAGGCGAGCATCATGCCATAACCGTACTCTGCAGCATCCTCAAACAGAGAGCTTGCCCAGGCTGGACCATGACCTTCGGGATTGGTGCAGTAAGGAGAAGATGGTGCAGAACCTCCCCAAATTGAGGAGCATCCTGTAGCATTGGAAACTGTCATTCTGTCACCAAAAAGTTGGGTCAACACTTTTACATAAGGAGTTTCGCCGCATCCTGCACATGCTCCTGAGAACTCAAACAGAGGTTTGATGAACTGGCTTCCTTTGACAGTCTCTTTTTTGACAAGACCCTCTTTAAATGGAATGGTCAAGGAGAATTTGTGATTTTCAACTTCAACTTCTGTCTGTGTTGCAAGAGGCTTCATTACAAGGGCCGGGACTTTTGCAGGGCAGATATCAGCACAGTTGCCGCAACCCTGGCAATCCAGTGTATTGACCTGTATTCTGAATCTGTACTCTTTGAGTTCTTTTCCTTTGCCCTCCTGGGTGATAAATGTAGAAGGGGCACCTTTGAGTTCATCTTCTGTTGCGACAATCGGAATAATTGCAGCATGCGGGCAAACAAATGAACACTGATTGCACTGGATACAGTTTTCAGGAACCCATTCAGGCACATCAATGGCAACTCCGCGTTTTTCATACAGACTTGTTGAATTGGGGAAAAAGCCGTCAGGCTGGAACGAGCTTACCGGCAGAAGATCTCCTTTCTGGGCCAGAATCGGACGCATGACATTGTCAACAAAAGGGGTACCCTTGTCAGCATAGCCTGTCCATCCGGAAGCATCTTTCCAGCTTTCTGGAACAGCTATTTCCACCAGATTATCAAGAGTTCTATCGACAGCGTCAATGTTCATATTGACAACCTTGTCGCCCTTTTTCCCATAGGTCTTTTTGATATCTTTTTTCAGAAGCTCAATAGCCTCCTCAAAGGGAAGAACATTGGCCAGTTTGAAAAAACAGGTCTGCATGATCATGTTGATCCTGTTTCCAAGTCCAACCTCTCCTGCGATCTTGACAGCATCAACATTGAAGAATTTAAGCTTCTTGTCATATATGGTTTTTCTGACATCCCCCGGAATATGCTTTTCCATATCCTCAAGAGACCAGTCTGAGTTGAGAAGAAAGGTTCCACCTGTTTTTATGCCATCAAGCACATCATATATCTCAAGATAGTTGGCCTTATGGCAGGCAACAAAATCAGGATCATTGATTAGGTATGTTGATTTGATTGGCACATCACCAAATCTTAAATGAGAGATAGTAATACCGCCAGATTTTTTCGAGTCATATGAAAAATAGCCCTGTGCGTATTTTTCAGTGTTATCGCCGATAATCTTGATAGCACTCTGGTTTGCTCCTACAGTTCCATCAGAACCAAGTCCCCAGAACTTTGCCCCGACTGTACCTTTTGGTGCGGGATTAAAGCCATGCTTTGGCTCAAGGGATGAGTGTGTAACATCATCTTTGATCCCAACAGTAAAATGGTTTTTTGGCCCTGCGGATTTCATGTTATCGAAGACTGCCTTGATCATCGGGGGATTGAACTCTTTTGAGCCAAGTCCGTAACGCCCTCCTACAATTCTTGGTCCCTCACCCTTTTCCATGAATGCGGTGCAGACATCAAGATAGAGCGGATCGCCAAGAGCACCAGGTTCCTTTGTTCTGTCAAGAACTGTGATGGTCTCGGCAGAAACAGGTATGGCAGACATAAATGCAGATGCATCAAACGGTCTGTAAAGGCGAACCTTTAGAACACCCACTCTCTCGCCGTCATTATTGAGCTTTGTAACTGTCTCTTCAATAGCTTCGCAGGATGAACCCATTGCAATTATCACTCTGTCTGCTTCAGGATCGCCGAAATAGTCAAACAGATTATAGTATCTGCCGGTCAGATCTCCTACCTTGTCCATATATTTTTTAACAATAGCCGACACTTTCAGATAGAAAGAGTTTGCAGCCTCTCTGCCCTGAAAATAAATGTCAGGGTTCTGGGCGGTTCCTCTGGTATTAGGTCTTTCAGGATTTATCGCACGAGCCTTGAATTTTCTGTAGGCATCCCAGTTCATAAGAGAGGCCATATCCTCATAATCAATAACCTCTATTTTCTGTATCTCATGCGAAGTTCTAAATCCGTCATAGAAATGGAGGAATGGAACACTGCTTTCAAGCGTTGCAAGATGAGCAACCAACGCAAGATCCATTGCCTCCTGAACAGAGCTTGACGCAAGCATTGAAAAACCTGTCTGTCGTGCAGCCATTACATCTTGGTGATCTCCAAATATTGAGAGTGCGTGGGCAGAAAGTGCTCTTGCAGTAACATGAAACACGCTGGGTAGAAGTTCTCCTGATATTTTGTACATGTTAGGTATTTTAAGCAGAAGTCCCTGTGAGGCGGTAAAGGTGGTTGTAAGTGCTCCTGCTGTAAGAGAGCCATGAACCGCACCAGCAGCACCAGCTTCGGACTGCATCTGTTTTACTGTCAACACCTGGCCAAAGATATTCTTTCTGCCACCGGCAGCCCAGCTATCAGCGATCTCTCCCAATGGGCTTGAGGGGGTTATTGGATAGATTGCTGCTACATCACTCATGGCATAGGCCACATGGGTTGCGGCTGTGTTACCGTCAATTGTCTGCATCTGTTTTTTCATGAAATCACCTTTTTAAAAATTGTTCACCTGAATGGTTTAATGTCCACTGGTACTTTCATATTGGTATTACCAATGTCTTTGGGGCATAAACTACTATTATGAATAATCCTCTTTGTGCCTGTTAATGTCATTTTTATTTGAAATAAAAAAATGACTTATTGGTGTTTGTCCATAGTTGCCGGTAAAAAATAAAGGGTTTTAATATAAAAACAATCTGATCTTAATACAATAAAAATAAATACATGTAAATAGCAAACTAATTCATGGCACAATACCAATGGTATTACCTACAGGCCAATCTTAAAGAGACACCACCATGCAACCAAAGCAGGATATCACTCCAGATTATTCACCACTGATGATTCAGCAAAAGATGTGTCATTGGATATAGGCTAATAACAATTGATTTAAAAAAACTGCAGATTATATGATACTGGGAACGAATAAGGTTGGGATAAAACCTATGTCAAGATATTTTCAGACTTTCCGACTGGACAAGCGAGCTCACACCGTCTGCAATATCTTACCTCATGGCCTTTTTCATCGCTGCCTTCAATGTCAACTATTTTCCCTTTTGAAATATTGATCTCCATCTGAACATTACATTCAGTACGACTGTAAACACCTGTCCTTCCTGGTAACTCATTCTGTCCGTACTCCTTTGATGAATAGACCTGCTTATCAAATGCTTTTTGTGGGCAGGCCCTCTTACAATACTCTTTGCAGTCAAAACACGGGTCAAAATTCATAATTCCGGTAGAGGGAAGATCCACATCCAGCAGCATCACCCGAAGACGAACCCGAGGCCCGAAGTCAGGCGTTAACAGCATGTTATTTTTTCCAATGCACCCAAGTCCGGCAAGGACTGCTGCATCTTTCATAAAAACAGCACCATGCTCGATATGATAAGCGATTTTGGTACTCTTGATCTGCTTATCTTTTTCAAGCCACTCTGCAAGTTTTAAAAACACAGAGATCAATTGGACATTGCCCTTTGTCCCACCTTTAAATCCTTTGACCCACCAGTCTAAATCCGGCATTTTTTGGGAGTGAGCAAGTGCAATGACAACTGCGGATCTCACACCGTCTCTCCACTCAACCTCACCAGGTTTTCTCCCTTCAACTTTTTTAGTTCCCACACCGCCGAATTTGGGAACTCTTCCAGAGATCACATGAGATGGAGATCTCTTGAGCTCTTCAATATTTACTATCCCTGCAAGGGATGCACCAAACTCCTTGGCCTTATTGATGATCTCTCTATCCAGAGAATCATTTTTATTTGAAAGAGCTGCTATATTTTTTTGAGGAATTGATTTTCCATTCAAAGTCATTTTTTTTATCCTTAAGTATTTAAATCTCTCCCCTCTTTTTATCGACCTTATGACATACCACAAAATGATCTGGTTCAATCGCTTTGTATTCAGGGGCTCTCTGCGAGCAGATCGGTTCTGCAATGGGGCAGCGGGTGCTGAAAACACAACCTTGAGGAGGGTTGGCAGGGCTTGGCACATCTTCGTTTAGAAATATCCTGGTACGCTGTCTCTCCTTGACAGGATCAGGAATTGGTATGGCTGACATCAAAGCCTGGGTATAGGGGTGAAGAGGGGTGTTGAAAAGATTGTCACGGGTGGTAAGCTCCATCACTTTTCCAAGATACATGACTGCCACGCGGTTTGAGATGTGTTGAACCATGCTAAGGTCATGTGCAATAAAAAGATAGGTAAGATTCAACTCCTTTTGAAGATCTTGAAACAGATTGATAACTTGTGCCTGTATTGAAACATCAAGGGCAGATATAGGCTCATCACACACAACAAATTTGGGATTTAATGACAAAGCCCGTGCTATATTGATCCTTTGTCTCTGGCCTCCTGAAAATTCATGGGGAAAGCGGTTGTAATGGTTAGGATTTAGGCCCACCAGCTCTAAAAGCTCCATGACTCTTGAACGCATGGCATCTTGTTGCATATTTTTATGAATCATCATCGGTTCGGCAATGATGTGGCCAATGGAGTGCCTTGGATTGAGGGATGCATAGGAGTCCTGAAAAATCATCTGGATCTGGGGTCTCATTTGGCGAAGCTCCTCGGGATTGAGCTGGGTCAGATCCACGCCATCAATAATCACTTTGCCAGAAGTGGGTCTTTCTAAGTGCAGAATCGCCCTGCCGGTGGTGGATTTACCGCATCCGCTCTCTCCTACAACTCCAAGAGTTTCGCCTCTGCGAATATTAAAGGAGACATCATCCACAGCTTTGACAGCACCTCTTTTTCTATTGAGAAAAAATCCTTTGCTGAAGGGAAAATATTTTTTAAGATTTTTGACAGTTACCAGATTTTTGCTTTCTGTTTTGCCGATTATCTGATTTGTTGCTGTTTCTGTTTTCATAAATTTTTCCAAGGAAGATTCTACATTTTCAAGATAATTACCATTCCCTGATGGGCACAACGAAAAATGAAAGTTCCATAGCTACAGCCAATTCAATAGACTTTTACATAAGGGGAGGAATTGGTGTTTTGTCTGCAAAATCAAAAAGACAGGCCGCGTAGTGGCCAGAAGATATCTCTTTTTGCTCTGGTACGATTTTCCAGCATTTTTCCTGCACATGAGAGCATCGCCAAGCAAACTGGCAATGGGCAGGAGGAGATAGAAGATCAGGCGGAGTGCCATCAATGCTTTCCAGCCGCAGAGACTCTTTTTCTCCAATTTTGGGCAGTGCACCTAAAAGTTTTATAGTATAAGGATGCCCAGGATTATAGTAAAGTTCATCTACCGGAGCTATTTCAACCGGAGCACCGGCATACATAACCACAACTCTGTCTGCCATTCCTGCCACAACTCCAAGATCATGCGTGATCCATATTACAGACATGTTCATCTCTTTTTTCAACCGCTGGACAAGCTCGATTATCTGTGCCTGAACAGTCACATCAAGAGCTGTGGTAGGTTCATCCGCTATAATGATTTTGGGATTGCAGGCAATGGCAAGGGCAATCATTGTTCGCTGCCTCATTCCTCCTGAAAACTGATGCGGATAAGAAGAAAAACGTCTTTGAGGTTCTGGAATTCCCACATATTCAAGCATTTCAATGGTTCTTGTCTTAGCTTGTTGCACACTCATTCCTAAATGCTCTATCAGAGTTTCGCCGATCTGCCTGCCAATTGTCATGACCGGATTGAGTGCACTTAAGGCATCCTGAAAAATAAACCCTATTTTTCCGCCTCTGATCTTTCTTATACCTGATTTGTTCAGTTTAAGCAGGTCTATTGGCTTGTTATCTGCATCTGGCTTGTTATTTGTATCTGGTTTGTCATCTGCATCGCCATAATATAGAGCCTGACCATTTTCAATTTTTGCAGGAGGCGAGGGTAAAAGGTGGAGCAAAGACATCATGGTGACGCTTTTGCCGCTCCCACTCTCTCCAACAATACCAAGTGTTTCGCCTTTATATAAATCAAAAGAGACGCCGGACAAAGCATGAACAACTCCGTCAAAGGTATAAAAACGGGTTACAAGATCTTTTACTTCCAGAATTTTCCTCATATATCCGTCTCCGTTATTTTTTTATCCTTCTCATCCTTGGATCAAGTACATCTCTTAACCAGTCTCCAAGAAGATTCATGCCAAGCCCTGTAAAAACAATCGCAAGCCCTGGAAAGGTTGCGATCCACGGGTAGCTGACAAGATATTTTCGCCCGATCGCAAGCATGTTTCCCCAGCTTGGGACGCTTGGCGGCACACTCAAGCCTAAAAATCCCAGTCCAGCTTCATAAAAGATCATTGCAGACATCTCAAAGGTGGCTATGGTGACAATGGGTCCGATAAGGTTGGGCAGAATATGGCTGAAAATAATCCTGTTGCTGGTGGCACCGATGCTCTGGGCAGACTCAACAAAACCTGATGCCCGCATTTTGATCACTTCTCCTCTGGTGATCCTGACAAAAATCGGGATGTCCGTGAATCCAAAAATCAGGATTACATTCAAAAGGCTGCTGCCAAGTATTGCTGCTATAAATACCACAAAGACAAGATAGGGCAGAGCAAGAATCATGTTGACCCCGCCCATTATAATGTTGTCAACTCTTCCCCCTTTGTATCCTGAAAAAAGCCCTATGACGATGCCAAAGGAGCTTGCGATAAGCACTCCGAAAAATCCCACAGTCAAAGATACTCTGCTTCCATAGATGATTCTGCTGCAAATATCGCGTCCAAGATTATCCGTACCAAGCGGATATTGAATAGTACCTTCCTGATACCATGCCGGAGGCTTTTTGGCATATCTTAAGTTCTGCTTCATGGGATCATGCGGGGATATCCACGGAGCAAATATGGCAGACATAACCACAATCACAAACATGACAAGCCCGATTGTTCCGGCACGATCTCTTGCAAGGAGTTTGCCGATATATTTTACAAAATGCCAGAAGCCCGTCTCCTGTTTTTCATCAACAGCAAGTCCGGTCGTCATTTGATTTGAGACAGTAGATCCAGTTGAGTTGGTATCCATGTTTTCTCTCTTTACCATTAAAATGCATCCTGATTTTCATTATTCGGGGCGGTCATGCAACGGCCATGAAGATTTCTTCTCTTTGATCGAAAATTGAGCTCTGATGTTATTCATATCTAATTCTTGGATCTGCAAGTCCATAGGCAATATCAGTCAAGAGATTGAGTGCTACCACCACAAAACTTGAGAAAAAGGCAATAGCCTGTACCAGTGCGAAATCTCGATTTCCAATGGACTCAGCCAGAAGATTTCCAAGGCCCGGCCATGAAAATATGGTCTCAATATAAATAGAGCCGCTAAGAAGGTAGCCGAACTGCACACCTACAATACTTATAAGAGGAATGGAGGCGTTTCGCAAAATATGGCGGATATATACTTTTCTGTCGGCAATACCCTTGCTGTAGGCGGTTCTTACATAATCCTCGCTTCTGATTTCAAGAACCGCAGAGCGAGTAAAGCGGATGAGCTGCCCCATGGTGAAAAGAGAGAGAGAAAATGCGGGCAGGATAACAGAGCGTGTTGGCAGTGTCATTCCCATAAATGTCCATGTATCTCTGCCAAATGAGGGAAACCATCCTAAATTTACGCTAAAGACAAGAATCAGAATAAGGGCAAGCCAAAAATTTGGAATGGTCTGTCCTAAAAGTCCGGTGCCCCTGGACATAAGATCCCAGAAACTGCCAGGATTGGAGCCGGAGATTAGTCCAAGCGGAATTCCCAGAATCAGTGAGATGAGCAGAGCGGTTGAGGCAAGTTCAACTGTTGCGGGTAGCCGCTCGAGTATCAAATCCATTGCAGGCAACTGATGGCGAAAAGATTTTCCGAAATCCCCCACAATCGCCTTTGATATAAAACTTGTAAATTGAATGGCAATCGGGCGATTAAAGCCAAGCTCTTCTCGCAGAGCTTCAACCTCCTGAGGGGTGGCATGGCGGGAAAGAAGCAGAGAAACAGGATCGCCTGTCATCTGCATCATAAAAAAGACAATAGACAGAACACCAAACAAAATGCATACAGACTGTATCAAGCGGGAAAATATATATCTTTGCATTAATATATCCTCTTCTTAAGGAACTTGATTACACTTAAACGGCCTGATGTTACAGGCAGGGATTTATATGAAAGTCTCTTTAAATAGCTGTGCTTATGTGACTTTCATTTTTAGTTGTGGCTAAGAGCAAATACTTCACTCCGGCCGTGCCGGTTATATCGTTTCCCAGGCATATGAGCATCTGTCTGAATCAGAATAACTTAGGATTTACAGGATGAATAAGGATTTGTATCCTCTAAATCCTTTCATCATGAATATCCTGATTCTGACATTATTGACAAGGCTCTTGACTGATAGGTGTCAACTTTGAGTACTTACAGTACAGCTTTTAATGCACCAAGCAGTTTCTGTACATTTTCAGGTCTGGCAGTATGGCCCATAAGACCTATTCTCCAGATTTTTCCAGCAAGAGGCCCAAGGCCCGCACCAATTTCTATTTTATACTCGTTCAGAAGCCTTTTTCTGACACCGGCATCATCCGCACCTTCTGGAATATGAACCGAGTTCAGCATTGGAAGTCGGCAAGATTCATCCACAAGCATGCTGATTCCGATCTCTTTGAGGCCATCTACCAGCAGTTTATGGTTTTCCATATGGCGTTTATAGACATTATCTGGCCCCTCCTCGACAATCAGATATAGAGCCTGATACAAACCATAGAGCATGTTAATGGGTGCAGTGTGGTGATATGCACGAGTTTCACCTTCCCAATAGTTCATTATCATGGTCAAGTCAAGATACCAGTTGGGTACCTTTGTCTTTCTCTGTTTAACTGCTGCAACTGCTTTATCTGAAAAAGAGATAGGAGCAAGACCTGGCGGGCAGGAGAGACATTTCTGAGTGCCGCTATAGAGAACATCAATGCCCCATTTGTCCATAGTGATTTCAATTCCGCCAAAACTTGTGACAGCATCCACAAGATATATGCTCTGACTTCCTTTGAGGAGCTCTCCTATTTCCGCCACCGGATTTCTTACACCTGTGGATGTCTCAGCATGTACCACTGCTACTATTTTATATTTTTTATCTGCTAATTTTTTCTTTACATCCTCAACAACCACAGGAGTTCCCCATTGAAATTCCAGTGTATCCACATCACCGCCAAGCCTTGTGGCAACATCTTGCATACGCATGCCAAACACGCCGTTGATAAGAACCAGTACAGGGTCACCTTTTTCAACAAGGTTGACAAAACATGACTCCATTCCTGCAGAACCGGTTCCGGAAACAGGTATTGTAAGCCTGTTTTCTGTATGCAGCAGGGTTTTGAGATTCTCTTTTATGCCATCCATAATTTTTATGAACGCAGGATCAAGGTGCCCCAGAGTATCTTTTGCCATTGCCTTGAGAACAGAATCATCTACACAGGAGGGACCAGGTCCCATAAATGTTATTTTTTCAATACCGTCTAACAGATTTTTCATAACTATTCCTCTATGTTATTAAATATATCTCTTGATTTGTAAAGTTAAGAACCTTACTTGATCTTCAAAGAAGGTTCATGGTTAAATGTTTTCTTAATTGATTCTTACCCCTTGTTTTTTCAGGGCTTTTTGAACATGGTCAATATTGACCTCTCCTGTTGGGACACCATCTTTGACAGAGACGGCAGCCGCTACACCTGCACCCTGACCTGTAACAGTACAGCACATCATCTGGCGCAAAGCAGCATGGGATATCCGGTCTCCTGACACGCAACGCCCTGCAACCAGAAGGTTGTCTATCTCTTTGGGAACCATGATTCCGTAAGGTACCTGGAAATACCTGCCTGTTGTAGGAATAATCACCACTCCGTAGGCATCTAAAAACTCAGGGAAAATTCCTATTGAATCCTCAAATTTTGCCTGATTTTTCACCTCATCCCCTGTCATGGAGTGGCGTCCTTCAATTTTTCTGGACTCTCGGGTTCCAAGAGAGGATCCAAATGTCCTTAAACGGGCATTCTCAAATCCTGGAGTGTATTTTCGCAAGGCTTTTATTGCCAGCATTGCCTGTTTTCTACCCTCAATTTCCGCAAAGGTGAGATCTTTTAAGTCTGTTGGATCAAGCCCCAGCATGTAAACCATGTTCAGATAAGTAGCTTCTCCGGTGTCGGTAAGACTGCTCCAGTATCCGCCTGTGAGTACGTTTTCTGGAATTTCTCCGTTTTGGCGGGCTTTTGCAAACGGCTCGCAAAGATATGGACTGAACAGGTTTTCTTCCTTTCCTGCGGTTTGGCTTGCCCACTGTCCAAGATTTCCTGGATTTTTCTTTATATACTCCAGAAACCTGTCACGATTCACACCACTGCATCCAAAACTTACTGATACCCCCTCCAGCTTGTTTCTGGGTGCTTTATTGCAGGCAGCTCCTGCTCTGAAGGCAATGTCAGCATCGCCTGTGCAGTCAATTACCCGTTTGGCAAGAATCGCCTGCCGCCCCTCTTTGCTTTCAGTAATGACACCTGTTATGCGATCTCCCTCACTCAGAGCTTCAACGCCCAAGCAGTGCAGGAATTTGTAAATACCTGCCTCTTCCACCATTTTATCCGATACGCATTTAAAGATATCTGCCTCCAGCACCTGGCTTATTGACTGGGGCTCTTTTCTTTCTCCGCCAAATTGTCTGGTCTGTGCCTCAAACTCAAGCCCGATCCCTTCTGACTCGACAGTGCCTTCGTGGCGGTACCATCCAATGGACTCCACCATGGCTTGAGTGATATTCCCTCCAAAACAGCCATACCGTTCCACAAGCATGGTATCAACACCTTCTCTTGCAGATGCGATTGCAGCAGAGAGACCGGAAGGGCCGCTGCCTACGACTAACACGTCAGTTTCTGCCATGACCGGAATTTTTTTTGAGGGTTCCTGGATGTATTTCATCTGATCACTATTCCTTAAATATTTTAAAATTTATAATGCCTTCATCAAAGTTTGAACGCTTGGACGTCTTGTGTAATGGGCAAATAAGATAGATCGGTGTTTAGAAGTTCTATATCGGTACCGCACCATGCTCTACCGTCAGTGCCACAATGTCAGCGGCAGGGATCTCTTTTGATGGGACTTTTCTTTGAACGGCAAGAGCTGCCGCAGCCCCCATAGCCTGCCCCATTGCCATGCAGGTGCACTGGGCACGAATTCCTGCAAATGCAACCTTTTCCGATGAGACTATTCTTCCTGCTACAGTGATCCGAGAGCTTCCTTTTGGAATAAGGGATCTGAACGGAACCTTTGGAAGCAGCTCCTCAGAACTCAAAAATGTTACTTCGCATCCTGTTTTTTCACTGTGCATGTCAATATAGTTAAATGCATTACATATTTTGTCTTCAAAATCTGTTGCCTCAAGAAAGTCCTGTTTAGTTACCGTGTATTCGCCAAGTGATCTGTAGGTGTCTCTGCCCAGAGCATACTGTGACATGTACTTTAATACAGCACGCTCGCATCCTGGAATTGATCTGGTTAAAAATTTGAACATCCGAAGCATTCTCTTTCTGCCGTCAATATTGGCTGCGGTCTGTCCATCGGCATCTGATGTTTCGGATGCATAGGTATGGGTGCAGTTATGACCTCCGTAATCCAGAAAATTTTTAAATGGCAGCATATTGGGATAGGCAAAGTCTCCCTTTTGAAGCGTACCATCCTGCATCGCCTCTTCATAAATCGCCTGAACCTCTTTTTCCCATATCTGTTCGTGTTCTATGTTTTCTATTTTGTATTGGTAGGAGCCAGGTTGACGCTCTTTGTCACGTATGACTGGAAGATTCAACATGCGTACAATGTCGCAGTCGCCTGTGCAGTCTATTATCTCTCTTGCCCTTGTGGTTCGTTCAATCCCTCTGCCAAGAGAGGTTATTTCCCAAAAATCGCCAATATATCTGACATTCGAGATAAACTCATGATAATGAAGCACTACTCCAGCATCTAAAGCCTCCTGTTCGGCAAGGGCAGCATAGATCGGAACATTGATGTATGAATAATACCCTGGTGTCTCAACAGGTCTTCTTTTTTTGTAATCCGGAACGGGAAGTCCCTCAATCTCTTTTGATTTTGTATAAAGTTCCCATGCGATCCCAAGAACAACCGCTCCCTGGGTACTGTAAAAGTGGTTTGGCATATAAACGCCGCCTGCGGTCATGGTGCCGCCAAGCATTGTACCAGTTTCAATGACCGATGTTTTAACACCTGACCTTGCAGCCTGCAACGCAGCAACATGACCGGCTGTTCCACCGCCTGCAACTACAACATCAACCTGTTCGGATATCTTTTTCAACTTTATTCCTCACCACTGCTTTGTAAAAAATTGGGTGTCGGGTAGAAAGCTACTGAAGTGTTGAAAATCTCCAAGCTCTACCCGAGAGAATTAAAACCTTACGTAACGCTACATTGAGCTGCCCAGATACTCTACAAGGATTTTATCGTAAACACCTGACTCTTTGATCTTTTTCAATCCAGAATCAAATTTGTCCGCAAGTTCTTTGCCGTTAGGGGTTTTTCTTGAAAACAGAATATAGTATTCGTCTGTTTCAACAGCTTTTGGGTGATTGGTGAACTTTGCCGCATCTTCAGGCGAGAAGAGTTTGTTGATAGTAGCATATCCGACAACTTTAGAAGTCTGATACACGTCGATTCTTCCTGCAAGTATCTTTTTGAAGTTCATTATCTCATCTGGAACCGTATCTGCCTCTATTCCGTTATTCTTGTAAATCTCCTCCTGTTTGTATCCTATGGTGACTCCAACCTTGTACTTCTTCAAATCTTCTATGGTGTTCCAATCAAACTCCTTGCTTTTAAGATGAAAATATACCCCATCATCTTGAATCAGAGAGATTTTGTGTATGTAAAATGCATCGTCACGCTCCGGCGTTTTGTTCCAAGGAAAAGTACCATCAAACTTTCCCTGTTCTACATTTACATAGCTTCTTTTCCATGGAAAATAGGAGTACTCGACAGTCACTCCCTCAGCCTTAAATGCTTCCGTGACAACTTTTTCCAGAAGATTTCCTTTGGGATCAGTTTCGGAAGTATAAGGTGCCCAGTCTCCTATGGCCAGCTTTACAGTCTCATTTGCATAGACATTTGAAAAGATCATAACTGCTGCCAAACAAAACAGTACTGTTTTGTTCATTTTGATTCTCCTTTTCCTTTAAAAAATTTATTTTTCCTTTGAAACATCTTTCAGATAATAATCTTCCGCAGCCCTTGGCCTGTAGTTCTTGACTTTGGAGCTTACCGCCTCAAAAGTCATTGGCTGATACAGATATATGAACGGGGGATTCTCCTGCATGTATCTTTGAAGCTCGACATATAGTGTTGCCCGCTCGTTTTCATCTGGCAGGGTTGCAACTTTGGCAAGAAGCTCGTCAATTTTGGGATCCTGCCATACTGAATAACTCTGTTTGAATCCGCCCAAAGTACCCTCAAGACGCTCTAACGGCTCGCCCTCTCTGCATGACCAAGAATCTCCAAACATTGGAGGCAGCTCTTTTTTGGCTTCTAAATCCCAGTATTTTCCAGATTCCATAAGTGTCAGTTTAACCTTGATACCAACCTCTCCAAGAAAGCCCTGAATGGCTTCACATACCTGTTCAAACTGAGAATAGGCACCTGTGGGAGCAGCAAGTTCAATACTGAATCCATCAGGATAGCCAGCCTCTTTCAAGAGTTTTTTTGCCTTTTCAGGATTGTATTCAAAAGGTTTGAGATCTTTGTCATACCCAAGATTTGTGGGGACAAAAAATCCATTGGTTGGTTTTCCGTGTCCGTTGAACAGACTGTCAATAATTGCATTGATATCAACAGCATGGTTTATGGCCTGCCTTACAAGTTTGTTTTCTGTAGGCAGCCCCTTTCCTGATGTAAGATTGTTAAAGGTGATATAAAAGACACGGTCAACCGGATATTCAATAACATCAACACCAGGAACACCTTTGAGCATGGCAGCCTCTTCGGAACTCAAGCGGGATACAATATCAATTTCGCCAGTTTTAATCGCAGCCACACGGGTAGAGGACTCTTCAATCGGCCTGAAAATAAGTTTTTCAACTTTGGGTTTATCTTTTTCCCAATAATTGAGATTGGCTTCATAGATAAGGCGATCCCCTTTTTTCCATTCAACAAATTTAAACGGGCCTGTTCCAACAGGGTGTTTTATAAATCCATCCTCTCCAACTTCCTTTAAATAGCCTTCAGGCACAATATTCCAAAAGTAGCTTATCTGCCTTAGTAGCAGAGGATATGGAGCTTCAAGTTTGAGCTTGATAGTGAAATCGTCAATTTTTTCGATCTCTTTTACAATATCCCATTTTTTTCTCCAGGTGACATCCTTGCCTGTGCCCCGTTTCCATGAAAAGATAACCGAATCGGCATTAAAGTCTTCACCATTGTGAAATTTAACACCTTTTCTAAGTTTCATGCTATAGATCTTTCCACCATCGGAGACTGTCCAGCTCTCTGCAAGGGCAGGCTCTAAAACACCGTCATCATTGACCATGACCAGTGAGTTGAACAGCGGCCAGCCCGCATTGGATGCATTTCTGTCAGCCCCATAACAAAGATCAAGAGAGTTAGGCATGCTCGTTAATGCAACCTGCAAAGTCCCTTCAGGCTTTGCAATGGCTCCGCCCTGAAACGCAAACAGTGTCAGCAAAGCAACAGTCAAAAATAGAGTCGTTCGTTTCGTAATGATACTCAGCTTCATCGTAATACTCTCCTTTTACCTTTAAAACAGATTTTAAGTGATGGGTTTGACCAGCAGGCCATGCCCGTTTAATTTGGTATTTGACTATGAAACCTGATTTCCTCGCAAAAAGTCCTGAACAGGAACTTTTTACGAAGGCATCGAAGTGGCTTCTATTGGAGACATTTCATTATATTGATATATATAGGAAGCACAGATACGAGCGTGTTCTCTGGCAATTGTTCTTGCTTTTTCTTCATCTTGTTCGATAATGGCCTCAAGAATGGGAATGTGTCTTTCCAGTGCCTCTTTCCAGTCTGTTATGCTTTTAGCATACTGTACCAAAAAAGAGTGTATCTGGTGATGCAGAGCCTGATATATAGCATGGAAAAAATCATTACCAGCCATTTCCGAGAGTGTAAGATGAAAGGCAAGATCCTGTTCAGCGAATTTTTCTGCACTCGTAATGATCTGGTTATCGTACTTCAAAAGTTTTTCAAGTTTTATGATATCTTTCTTTGTTCTTTTTAGAGCCACTTTGGCAGTAATTTCAGACTCAATCATGTTTCGTGCCTCCACAAGCTCGTTCATTCTATCGGAATTTTTTTGGGGAAACATGGGAATCAGTACACTGTCGAGTGCAGGAATGCTAAGGCTTTCGCTTATATAGGCACCTTTGCCGTGCTTTACCTGTATTACTCCCCATGCAGCCAGTTTTGCAAGAGCCTCTCTTAATGTAAGACGGCTTACATTGTACTCTTTTAAAAAAGACTGTTCACTGGGAAGTTTATCTCCTGGCTCGAATTCACAGTTTATGATTCTCTCTTTCAGGCTGTCAACAAGAGCTTCAGTGGCGGTAATTTTATTGATTTGTATGTTCATGGTTTGTCTCAATATTATCTCGTAGTTCATCTGGGTTCACTGGGTGAGCAAATCCTGTCAGTCATGAAAGTTTACCAGAAAGGCATATTGACAGATTGAACTCGTTTTCTTATGCTACTCATCTGATGAGTTTGTCAAGAAAAATTTTTTGCAGGATGTTTTTTTATACGTTGTGAAGATACGTCCCTTCAAGTCAGGTCAAAGTGTGTATGTACTGAATGAAAAAGCGTTTGAAATACAAAGTGTTAAATGTCCAGAATTGGGAATAGGCTGTTATAATTTTATATTTTACTGATATTAATTTTACTGATATATGAATTTAATTCAGGTTATATCAAGATTGACGTGCAATGATAGACAGGGTGGGGAACTTAATTCGGCTCCAGCTAAGCAGGTAAACAAAATTTTTAAAAAAGGAAAAATCTATGAGATCCAAATGGTTTATTTTGAATTATGGAATGGTCATTGTATTATTTTTTGTATCAACATCTATTATAGGATGTGCATCAAAGGGCGTTCCACCATTGAAGAACATCTCTGATGCAGAGATGGCTATCAAGGAGGCAAAGGAGAGCAGTGCCTCTGTCAATGCCCCACTGGATGTCAGAATCGCAGAAGAAAAATTACAAAAAGCAAGAGAAACAGCAAAAAGAGAGGATTATATTTCAGCACAACGTCTGGCTGACGAGGCGTTGATGGATGCAAAGGTTGCCCAGGTAAAATCGCAGACAAAAAAAGTAAAAAATATGGAGCAGGAGCTGCGAGAAAGCATTGAAACTCTGCAAAATGAGGTTGACAGAAATAAGAAGAGATATTGATTTTTATTATTACGACCAAACTATGAATGAATTACAACCAACCAGGAGAAAATATGGATACACATATTAAAAAAAATTATTGCAGAAGCTGTAAGTTCCAACTGCTTTTAACCATTGCACTTACTTTGCTGGTGAGTGCTTGTGCATCAGGTCCGGTTCAGAACAAGGCTCTTGACAGGGCAAGACTTGCATATGAAACAGCAAGTACAACACCAGGGGTCGAAACCAATGCTCCGGTTGCTTTGTATGATGCAAAAGGTGCATTGGAAAAAGCAGAAAAGACTGCAAAAAAAGGTGATATCAAAGAGCTTGAGCATCTCTCTTACATTGCTGAAAAAAAATCTCAGCTTGCAGTTCTGATAGCTGAAGGTAAAGCCTCTGAATCAGAAATTTCTCAGTTGAGCAAGAGCAAGGACAAAATTTTGATCAAAGCCAGGGAAAATGAATCTGATGCAGCAAGAGCACTTGCTGAACAAAGAGCACGAGAGGCAGAACAGAAGGCACTGGAAGCAGAGCTTGCAAGAAAGCGTTCCGAAGAGATGATGCAGGAAGCAGAAAAAGCAAGACTTCAGGCGGAAAAGGCACTTGCAGAGAAGCAGCAGCTTGAAAAAGAGCTTGCTGAACTTCAGGCAAAACAGACTGACAGAGGGGCAGTGATAACCCTTGGAAACATACTGTTTCAGGTTAACAAATCCGACCTTCTTCCAGGCGGTTATATGGCAATTGACAAGTTGGCAAGGTTTCTGCAAAAATATCCTTCAAGAAATTTGCTTATTGAGGGACATACCGACAGCAGGGGCAGTGATACATACAACCTTGGCCTCTCCCAGCAGCGGGCATCGTCAGTATTCAATGCACTTATGGAAAGAGGTATTGACAGCGAACGGATGATAACAAAGGGATATGGAGAACTTTATCCTGTTGCGGGTAATGAGACAGAGTCAGGAAGGCAGCAGAATCGAAGAGTCGAGGTTATTATTCTTGATGAAGGAGTAAGCCCTGAGCAGAAATTTCGTTGATTTACCGTGAAAACAGATATTAATTTTCATGGTCGGGGGGATAATCCCGTCGGCCATGAAAATTTGATGGTCTCGTAAAAAGTCATTTTTTAAAAAATGCGTCATAAATGAATTCAGATAGTTATGACTCTAAAAAGTTCCTGTTTAGGACTTTTTACGAAGGAATCAAAATTAAATTAAATATAAATGGAGGACAGCAATGGATAAAAACAAGTTAACGGAAAAAATTCAATGGCTTGGACATGACTGCATGAGAATTGATGCAGATTCTGTGATCTATTTTGACCCCTATGAAATCGATCCAGGTGTCAAAGCCTCAATTATTTTGATAACCCATGAGCACTATGACCACTGCTCGATCGAGGATGTTAAAAAAATTCTGGGACAAGATACCGTCATTGTCACGGAAAAAGACTCTGCAAAAAAACTTAAAAAGCAACTTGGCAAGGCAGTTGAGGGCAAAATTGAGGTTTTAGCTCCAGGACAGAGCGTCACTGTTAAAGGGATCGTCATTGATGCTGTACCATCCTATAACATTAATAAGAAGTTTCATCCTAAAAACAAAAACTGGCTGGGTTTTGTGGTGTCAGTTCCGTCAATCCAGTTGAGAGAATCCGGAACGGAACAGTTGGCAGATTCTGCCAAAAAAGACGATGTTATAAAATTCTACCATGCAGGCGATACAGATCTTATTCCTGAGATGTCACAGATAGAATGTGATGTGGCATTTCTTCCAGTTTCAGGAACCTACGTAATGACTGCACAAGAGGCTGTTTCAGCCGCTCTTCAAATCCGGCCACAACTTGCAATTCCCATGCACTATGGTGCTCTTGTAGGGACGGAAGATGACGCACAGATGTTTGAAAAAGAGATTGAAGGTAAGGTTGACACTCTGATTCTAAGGAAAGGAAGCTGAAATTTGATGTTAAAAAATGATGGAAAAACGGATAATTGCACTATAGAAACTTGTGATACAACGGGTTTTGGAAGACTTTTTTTTGACCAGCGAGACCATGAGCTGATAAAAATAGTCAATGATCTTTATGACAGCCATAAATCCTTGAGTTATACAAAGAGACTATTTTATCCTTTTTTCCATCCCCTTGGGATCAAGGAGATG
>JADGBC010000210.1 GCA_015231705.1 Desulfamplus sp.
TCTTGGGTCATGGGTATCCTCATTTCAAAAAATGTTATGGTTTTAAAAAATTAAGATATCTATGACCTTTTTACTATCAAATCAAATGTTTCGTTCTTAGTTGTGCCCATCAGGGCATGGCCGTTATACAGAATCTCTTCCCATGGTGATTCATGTGGATACCATTTTGATTTAAAAATTTCTTTTGAACGGTTGTGCTTCCCCTCTGTTTTTGTCAGACCCATTATGTGTGGATATTCAGAATTTTCAGCCCAATTCCTGTTACCCACTATATGAAGAACTGCCCTTGCACGGCTTACTGCAACATTCATAAGATTTCCAGTTGTACCAAGAAAGAATTTTGAGCCCTGTGGCATATTAGGCCCAGCACATAAACTCAATATAATTACATCTCTTTCATCACCCTGAAATCCATGAGAAGTATCTATTATTAACTTTGAATGTTCTCTTTTTTCAGGAGGAATTTTTTTAAAAAGACGATCCTGGATACGATTTGCCTGCTGTCTGAAAGGAGATACTATCCCAATTGTACCTTCAAAGTTATTATCAAGAAGAATATTAGAAACTAATGACTCAACAACATTAATCTCTTCTGGTGCAAAGCAGCCTGAAGAACCACTGCTTTTAATTTCAGATTCAACATCTGTCCAATGTATTCCAGCAGAGAACCCTTTTGGGATTTTACATAACTCAAGATTGGTTGCCACCCTAAGTTTTCCATCATAAAAATAGCGGTTGGAATATTCTGCAATTGAATGGACACTTCTGTATGTGTCATTCAGAAAAATTGTGTTGACTCCGTTGGTATATGAAAGCAGATCAAAAAGGGAAGTGTCAGAGTAAGAAAACCTGTGTAATGCGAGAGTTCCAACTCCGTTACGTTTTCTAAAAAGAGTCTCTTTGTTTGGATTAAGGCTTGTGATATGGGTTAGCTGATTAGGATCACCAATAACCGCAGCTCTCTTTGCCCTGAAGAGAATGGGAATGGCAGAAGGTATGTCACACTGGCTGGCTTCATCTATGACAGCAGAATCAAACAATCCGGCAACAAGTGGAATCCGGCTTGCAACAGACAGATTGGTAACAGCCCATAGTGGAAAATGGTTTAATACAAGTGGAGAGAGTGAATTCAAAGCATTAGTTATTGCAGCTTTTGCACTTTTTTCAATAACTGGCTGATTAATGGTTTTTAAAGCAGACTGCAGTGATGCAAGATCTTCTCTTGATGTATCTGGGGAGAGTCCTTTGCATTTTCTCAGATGAGCGATAAGAAGTGAGTCTGATATTTCCATGAGCTTATCTGAGCTTTCTTTGATTTTAATAACTAAAGACTCGAAAGACTCCTCACTCTCTATTTGTTCCATTTCTTTTTCCAGAATCATCATGGTATATCTTATTTCGGATGATCGCACAGCATTTGTCCAACGATCTATTCCAATGCAAAGTTCCTTGACAGCACTTTTTTTGTCAGATGTTTCCGGGAATTTCCAATAACCGAAATTACTATCCATTATTTTGTTAATCCGTTCCATCTGGGAACAAATTTTAAACATTAGAAACCATGCTTTGATATTTTGTAATATTTTATTTGAGTTATTTAGATTTTCCCATGATTTAAGAGAATGCAACAATTCCGATATTTTTTGATATGGAAATTGTTGAAATTTTTGATTCAACTCTATCCTTTCTGTATCAGACATGTCTTGTTGTAATTCTGAAATATTATACTCAACCTCTCCAATCTCTTCTTTTATCTTCTGGACATTCAATGCTTTTCCTGCATAGTCGCCACGTCTCTTCAACAATGCCTCAATCTTTAATTTAGATGAGACGAATTGCTTGTGCATCTGTTCATCGTAAGTTTCAAGCAGAAGTCTTTTGATCATAGTCGAAAAATCAAGTTTTAAGTATGGGTCATCTTTTGAGTTCGCACGAACAATTAAGGATTCAGAATCTGATGTTATGAGACGATGTTCAACACTGTCAATTGCCTTATGGTTACGACTTGCAAAAAGAACGGTTTGATCCTTCAATCGACAGTTCAGCATTCCTGAAGATACCACCTGGCTTTTCCCAGTTCCTGGAGTACCTGTTATTACAGTTAAATTGTTGGTAATTATAGATGATACAGCTTTGCGTTGCTCATGGTTTAAAGGAGCAGTGTCGATAACAATTTCCTCATGTTGTCTGCTGTCATTTTCTTGATAGGAGCTGGAAGAGTTTGTCTTGACTGAATTTAGAGTGGCGTTATTTGGTTCAACTTTGAAAATATATTTTAAAGCACTCTTTTCAAGTTCTTCGTCAGGCATCATGGATATTGTTTTGAGTTCTCTGATAAGGTTTTCAGTATATTTTGTTTTTTTGCCAACCATTAAGACGGCTTTGTTATATATACCGCTTTCTAATTTAACGGGAAAATGACTTCTAATGGCATCTGGCTTAATGCTCTCTCGCAAGAGTTCAGGGAAAAAAGTTTCAATTCCTCTGGCGATAGTTTCTAAATCTGTATCTTTTTTGTAGTAACTTGAATCCATCATACCTGTTTCAGGCATCAAGTCTTTATTCAGGACTCCACACGTACCAAGGAACATTTTCTGCTGTTCAATATTTTTTAACGCAAATTTAAGCCAGTCGAAATTGATTTCCGGAATAGGATATTCACTCTCAACAGATAGAAAAAGTGGGTGTATTTCCCATGACACTTGATAGGTAAAAACTGGTTTGATAAAAGTAATATCTGGTTCACCTGGTTTAGCGATGATAAATATTTGAATGGGATAGCCTAAAAATAATGAGCTTGACTCACCACGTAACGCGGTATTTCTAAGAAATTGACTAATATCTGAAGATAAAGGAATTGAAATTTTCCATGGAATACCACCTTTGGGATACCACTGTCCTATATTTGATAAACATATAAAGTCTTGATTCAATTGGCTGAAATAAGACGACACCTCAGATGCACCGTCATTTTTTATACAATCAGCATAGTAATTGGCTAATCTTCTAAAAATTTCCCATGAAGGTTCACCATTATTAAGATACACTGTTGTAGGAGTAGGAGTATCTTGATTGATTTCAATTTCATGGTTTGTTTGAGAATGAGGGGCTGATAAAAATTTACTTGTGGTTGGAGACCAATCAGATGAATCTGTACCTTGGAAAACCGTGGAAACAGGGTGAGCGTATGATGGAATATTAACCCTATCTGGAGAAATAATATAATTGTAATAATCTGATTTTTTTAGTTTCCATCTTCCTTTATAAAACTCTAAGTCTCCATCTTTTTGAAGTGCACATAAAAGCTGTATTACTTCATATTCACAGTATGTTATACTTTTTTTCTTAAGTTGTTTGACAATCTCTATTGGTGAAGGAGAAAACCTTGATTCATTAAAAAATGAAAGAATCTCTTGTTTATTTTCAGCTATTGAATTTGTATATATAAAATTATTTATTATAGTCATTAAATGACCTTAGTTGCTATGTAGTGCTATTATTTATACTATTAAATACACATTCAATGATTCTGGAAAACTAGGTAGTGCTTAACATGTAGTGATTTATGACGCATTTTATAACTAAAACGCGGTGTCATATGCTTTAAAAACAAATAGTTATATATTAAAGCAATTTAAATGCCATCACTACATGTTTAGCACTACCGAAAACTAATACTATTAAAAATAAGTTGAATCCGACAATTCTTGGAGCTGCATCCCCATTTTTCAGGAATTGTCTGAAAAAAGTGTCAACTACTTTTGGGTTGATATGAATGATGCCACCGTTCTTAAATATATTTTTTGAAAAGAAGAAGTTATAAATTCAATAAAATGTCAAGATAAAAAACAGTCTTGTATAAAAAATCTATTAAAGTATCTTTGAAAAAACAATAATTGCATGAGATTATCATCTGCCCAGTCAAAAGAAACGAGGAAAGCCGTGACAAACATTAAAATTATCAAAGGCGATATTACAACAGCTGATGTAGATGCAATCGTAAATGCTGCCAACCCTGTAATGCTTGGAGGTGGTGGAGTTGATGGTGCGATACACAAGCAGCAGGTCATCTTTTACTTGAGGAGGCAAAAAAATCCAACCTGTAAATGGTGTAAGATGTCCTGTTGGTGAAGCAAGGATTACTCCTGCTGGAAATCTGAAAGCAAAATATGTAATTCATACTGTTGGACCCATTTACATGGTGATGCAGCTCCTGAAGAACATCTTAAGTTTGCATATAAAAACAGCCTTGAACTTGCTCTCCACAACTGCAAATCAATAGCATTTCCAGCCATCTCATGTGGTGTCTATGGCTATCCAGCGGAAGAAGCAGCAGATATAGCTCTTTCTGTCTGCATGGAAGATGCATATAAGGATTTATCAATTTATTTTTAC
>JADGBC010000211.1 GCA_015231705.1 Desulfamplus sp.
TGGCTACCCCGAATCATGAAAATCAAAATGCATTTTCATAGTAAAGGAGTAATCTATGAAAGAAATGAGTGCTGCTGAATTACGGGAATATAGAGCAAAAGAGCATGAGAAGAGCTATCTTCTTATTGATGTAAGGCAGCCTGTAGAGTATGAAGAGTCACATATTCCAGGCTCAATACTGCTTCCGTTAAATGTGTTTGAAGAACAGGTGGAAGAGCTCCCTGAAAAAAATCTCATTTTTTACTGCAGAAGCGGCATCCGATCCAGAGCTGCTGCCCTTACAGCTGATTTTTTCAATGAAGCCGGTAAGGATATATACTCTCTTGAAGGAGGAGTGCTTGCCTGGAATGGCGTAAAGGTTAAAGGCTTACCATCCTTGCAGCTGTTTGATTTTAATAAGCCGATAGGTGATATTCTCTACGATGCAATTAATTTTGAAAAGGGTGCTTTTCGATTTTATGAGCATATTGTAAGACATTTTGAATTAAAAAGAGTTGGTATAACTACCTCTTTTAATACCGTTATAGTCGATGTTATGAAACAGGCACGAGATGGTGAACTTGGGCATGCAAAGCTTATTTATTCCCATCTTAAGAAGCTCACACCGGATGCTCTGCCATTTGATGATGTTTATGCAAAATCAAGAGGAGACATCCTTGAAGGTGGTGCGACTTTTGACGAACTCATCGAATTGATAGAAAATAGAAGCGATGACCATATTATTGATATTCTTGAAATTGCAATCTCCATGGAATACCGAGCTTTTGACCTTTATAGAGTTATGTCTGAACGAACCGAAGAAGAGCCTTTGAAAGAGGCTTTTTATTCACTGGCACAGGCAGAAAAATCACACATGAATACTCTTGCTAATGCACTTGAACAATCTGTTCCTACTGAGGCCTGATTTATAGATGAACCTTTATAAGAACAGGCGATTCTGGAGTGCTGCTATCATAGCTTGTTTTATGTTTGTCTCTCTGCTGGTTTACAGAGTGGAATTTTATCACGGTACATTCAGAACAGCTTCTGATAGGAGAGAGTGGAGCCATAAGGGGATGCAGACAGGTGAATCATGGATGAATATTTTCCAGAATTTCAAGAAAATAGGCTATACGCATCGAATTCTTGAAAGTGTAGGTGATGGCTACAGCATTAATGAAGAGACGCTCATGAAGATCAACACCATGGGTATGACACAAGAAATCAGGGTTAAATCAGCAAGTACAACTGGCATTGATTTTGCAATCAAAACCTTTGATTTTCAGATTGTTTCCGGCAGTTTCAATTTTGCGGTAACAGGTGAAATCAAAGGGAATACACTATATGTTGAAAGCCATGATAAAATCATGAAATCTCAAAGGAGCACAGATAAATCTAACTCAAAACCGCTTGAGATCCCTCTTGAGAACCGGCCATACCTTACATCAGGTATTGTTCAGGCAACAGTTGCATCAGGTCTTGAACAAGATAAGGAGATGGTGCTCTTTGTGTTTGATCCATCCACTCTTGGACAAGCTCCTGCCACAATAAAAATGGAGGGAAATGAAGATGTAGTCATTAACGGAAAAACGTTCTCTGCACAAAAAGCATCTCTATATTTCAAAGGGGCAAAACAGTTTGCTTGGATTGATGAAAACGGCGAGGTACTCAAGGAGCAGGGACTTCTTGGAATAACCCTTGTAAAAACAGACAGGCAGGGGGCTCTTGATGGTGCTGCACTCGAAGAGAGCGAAGATCTGACACGTCTTGTCTCTGTAAAAGCAGATAAAACTATTGAGAGACCAGAACAGTTGACATGGTTCAAATTAAGAGTGTCAAACATTGATGGTCAAAATATTGATTCTCTAAACAGCGAGCGTCAGCAGTGGAAAGATGGAATATTGACAATCAAAAAAGAGTCTCTTGAAGGGCTTCCTTTGGTGCTTTTGCCCGAGGATCTTGCTGCCATAGATGACAGATTCAAACAGTCTGATGCCTTTATTCAATCTGACGATTACAGGATAAGAAGTTTTGCAAAAAAGGCTGTGTCTGAGGCACTCTCTTACATTGATACTGGCAATGCATCTAAAACAGATACTCCCATGATCAAAGTTCAAAAAATGGTCGCATGGATTCAAAAAAATATCAAACGACAGCCTGTAATTTCTCTTCCCAATGCCCTGTCAACGCTACAAAACAGAATGGGCGACTGCAACGAACATGCAGCTCTTCTTGCAGCTTTTTGCCGTGCCACAGGCATACCTGCCAAAATTGAGGCTGGTATGGTATATTTAAATGGCAGATTCTACTACCACGCCTGGAATTCTGTTTTTATAGGAAGATGGATCACGGTTGACGCTCTTTTTAACCAGATTCCGGCAGATGTGACCCATATCTCTTTTTCATCCGGCTCTCAGGAGATGCAACTTGATCTTATGGGGTTGATTGGCAGGGTGAAGATAGAGATTCTTGATTACAGACAGTAGCAGACATAAAAAAAATAGATAACAAAACTACAGGGGAGCAACTTAACTCAAAGAGTTATTCTACCTGTTTATAATTACAAAAGGAATAATTTTTAATGCAAAAAACAACAGATGACAAGACTACTTCCGAAGTTATACCAGAGCAGATGGGATATAATACTCGATTTCAATTTGAATGCCATAAAGGGGTTAAATGCTTTACCAGGTGCTGTAGAGATATTGATATTATGCTCACACCATATGATATATTAACCATGAGAAAATATCTCGATATAACCTCGGAAGAGTTTCTTGCGATCTATACAGATATCCATCTTCTTGAAAAAGCTGATCTTCCGGTGGTAACATTGAAACTTTTGGATGACGAGCAGAAATCATGCCCCTTTGTCCAGGATAAAGAGGGATGTCTTATCTATGAGTGCCGACCATCAACCTGTCGCTATTATCCCCTTGGCATGGGATCTTTAAGTTATGCAAGCGAACTCAATAAAAATAATGACGAGGAAAATGCTGATGCCTTCTTCTTTACAGTAAAGGAGGCTCACTGTCTTGGATTTGAGGAGAAAAAAGAGTGGACGGTTGCTGACTGGAGAGAAGATCAGGGGGTCAATATCAGGGATGAGGTCAACGCTGGATGGACAGATCTGATTGTCAGAAAAAAAAGTGTTCCAATGAGTATCAAACTCTCAGAGCAGAGCAAACAGATGTTTTTTCTTGCCTGTTATAATATAGATAAATTCAGGAAGTTTGTATTTGAAAGCAGCTTTCTTAAAAAATTTCATGTTGATCCTGCAAAGATTGAAGAGATCAGAAATGATGATGTAAAACTTCTCCAGTTTGGATTCAACTGGCTCAAAGTGATCTTCTTTCAGGAGGGTGAAGTCAAGGTCAAAAAAGAGGAATAACTTTATAAGAAAGTCTCTGTAATGGCCTGTTTTTATGAAGACTTTCATTTCTTCGATTGTGGCGGTTATCCGCCATGTAGGTTATTAGATATCAACTCCCCCTACCCTCTTAATAACGGCCATGCCCTGTCGGGCACAACGAAGAATGAAAGTCCTATAATTACGGCCAATTCAAGAGACTTTCACATAAATCCTAAAAACAGAGAGATAGGGGGTGTCATTTACATTCAAACGGAAGGCGGATTAAAAAACAGCTTCCCTTGCCAAGTTGACTCTCCACATCAATCCGGCCATTGTGTGCCATGACAATGTGCTTTACAATGGCAAGCCCAAGCCCTGTCCCTCCCTCTTTTCGACTTCGCCCCTTATCAACCCTGTAGAATCTTTCAAACAGACGATTCAGATGCTCCTTGCCAATTCCTGGTCCGTTGTCAGATACTCTAATAACCACTTCAGATTCAACACTGTTAATATCGCTCTCGATTGTTATATGACTTGCCTCATGGCTGTATTTGATAGCGTTGTCGATAAGATTTATCATTGCCTGCTCGATTAGATCAGGATCTGCGTTAATCTTTTTTTTGGACTGAAGGCTTGCTTCAATGCTGATATTTTTATCAGCAGCTTTTTCCTTGCATACCTGGATGGAATTTGTAATGGTATCGGAAAGATCTGTCTCTATCATGGTCAGTTGAAGTCTGCCTTCAATCTGCTCAATTTGAGAGAGTTGAAGCAGCTCTTCTATAATTGTACTCAATCTATTGACATTGCGTTCAATCACTGAATAGAACTGGTTTCGTTCTTCTATTGTAAGCCCCTGTTCGCTGCTTTGATGGCTTATCAAGGTTTCTACATATCCCTTTATACTTGTCAGTGGGGTTTTTAGTTCATGAGAAACATTTGCCACA
>JADGBC010000212.1 GCA_015231705.1 Desulfamplus sp.
TACGCCCACACCTCCTTCAGCAGGTTTTGACACCACAGTATCAGAGCTTACAGTTGATTTCTCCGACACTTCCACAGGTAATATTACATCGTGGAGCTGGGCATTTGGCGATGGTAAAACCGCTACAGAGGAGAATCCGGCTCACACTTATGCAGCGGATGGAACATACACGGTTTCCCTGACAGTTAGTGGTACTGACGGCACGGATGTGGAAACAAGAGTGATTTCAGTTGCCAAGGATGCTGTATGCGACAGTAATAATTTAGGACTTTGTTTGCAGGATGCTGATTGTGCTTCGGCTGGTGGTTACTGGTATAACGGTAAATGTAATGCAACCCCACAACAGGCAGTCTGTGATGCAGACAATCTCAATCTATGCAACACAGAATCAAAATGTTCACCTTATGGTTACTGGTATAACGGCAAATGTAATGAAAGCCCGCAACAGGCAGTCTGTGATTCAGACAATCTCAATCTATGCAACACAGAATCAAAATGTTCACCTTATGGTTACTGGTATAATGGCACATGTAATCAAAGCCCGCAATCATCTGACCTGACTTGCACAGGGTTTGATTCATGTCTTGAATTCTCAGTGGGGGGTGTTTTTTTTGATATTGGCGATGAATTCTCATTAAACTTAAACGTATCAGTAAACCAGCCAAATCGTTTTAAAAGATTAGACTTGTACATAGCCATCCAATTACCAAATGGAGCCTTTCTCTTTTTTACACAAAATCCTTTTCAACCACTTTCCGCGGATTTTATGCCGTTTAAAGAGTCGCTTGAATTGCTCGCGGCAAAATATAATGTATTTGGATTTGAGGTATCACCGGGTCTTAAGGGGTCATATACAGCGTATGCTCTCATGACAGATGCTGGGAAACCTTTGGATATTTTTAACTTAAGATCAAATCTTGCGATGGTCGAATTTACTTTTAGATAAGTATTCAATTATTCATTACTCAACTTTCGGCGATCTAAGAAAAGGAATGATGTCTGACACTGGTGGGAAGAAGAAACTTCATTACAGGCTATAAGCCCAAGGATGCCCCCTTCTCAGCCATCATTATAAATGGCATTACCGATTTTTTTTAAAGAAAGCTCGAATATCTGTAATTTGTTGGGCGTTATGGGGGGATTCCCCCACAACGCCCTTTTTTTTAATATACAAGAATGCCAAGCAATGAATCAAATTTTGTTTATACTGGAGATGGGAGTTATTTTTTCAACAGGGCCTGCGTATGAATCCATGAATTTCTTTTTTCGTCTGGAATATTGAAAAGAAGATTTGGATTTGACAGAGCCCCAAAAGCCTCTCTTGTCTCCTGACTTTGTTCTGCCATCTTTTAAGTCAAACTCTTCTGAATGTGATTTGTCACCGCTTTTCATAAATCCGGCTCGCAGGGATTCCGAACTTTTACGAAGCATTTCATCAAAGCTTAAGTGCTCATCGTTAAGCTCTTCATTGTTGAGGTGTTGATTCTTTTTTGAACCGCCAGGTGTTTCAGCAGATCTTGAGGTTTTGGAGGAGGATTTTCTATTCTTTGCAGACATGTTTTTTGCCGACATGTTGGCAAATTTTTCAGAACTGCTTGTGGATGTTTCGCTGCAACTATGTTGTGACTCTCTGTTCTTATGTAATGGCTCGCCAGATGTCGGGTCACAAGAGGATTGTTTGTCAGCAGAAGAGCCGCTATAGCCGGAACTATTATCAAAGCCAGATGAAATTACGTTCCAGCACCATGATAAAAAACTGAGTGCAGAATTTCGGGTATTTGTGAAAGCAGAATCGTATTGAGTCCTTTGAGAGCGGTCTGTGTCAGAATTAGTACTCTCAGAGCTATATTGGTCATACTTATTGAAGTCTGATTTATAGCTGTCAGAGGTATCACTGTCATATTGATCTTTTTTAAAGGTGGCGGAATTAGAAAATGCAGAAGAGGATCGAGAGGCTCTGTCCATCTCTTCTGTTGTTGATTTTTTGAGGCTGTTTATGAAATCGCAGGCTGTACGGAATGCAAGATTAATCTCCTTCATTTTTGATTCAGCTCTTTTTCTCAAAACAGGATCATGGTCAAAGCGGTCTGGATGGAATTTTTTGGCCATTATCCTGTATGCCTTTTTAACATCAGCCATATCAGGGTGTTTTGTAAGTTCAAGTATCTTGAAGGATGTGCCAACGTTCATAAAGCAGTCCTCTTTTCAAAAGTAGCCTTTGTCATGAAAACGCATCATGGTTTTAATGCTTGGATGTAGATTAAATCCCGGTCGGTCATGAAAGCTTATCGTGAAAATACAACATTCTGATTTTTTTAGGATCAGTTGGAGTTATCAAGTGCCTTCAAAGCCAGATAAAAAGCACCGGTAGCAAGTTCTGCACAGTGAGTTTCGTGGGCAGGCAGTGTTTTAAGATAATCGGCGACAGCTTCTGGAGTAATCTCCCATGCATCTGCAATCTTCTTCTTTTCTGCCATCTTTATAACCGTGTTTGCACAGGCATTAGTATTCTTGCATCCATTAATATAGTAGGAAATAGAATCTATCATACCATCTTTTGCCATTATAAAAAACTCAACCGTATCTCCACACTCTCCTGTTCTTGTGCCATATCCATCAGGGTTCTCAACCCTCTCCATATGGTCGTACATAAATGCCATCTCAAGATATTCCAGAGAATGATCCTGCCAGAAATCCATTTTTTATTCAGTCTCCCTGATATAGGGGGCGGGTATAAAATACCTCCCCCATATAGTTTCATACTCAACGTCGACACCTATCAAGTCCTGAGCCTTGTCAACAATGTCTGAATCAGGATATTCAGGATGAAAGGATTTACAGGATACAAATTCTTATTCATCCTGTAAATCATGGCCATCCTGATTCAGACAATAAGCTATTTGTATCGCACTAAGGTTTGTCGATATCAAGATCTCTACAAATTTTTAATACCATAAACTCTTTGATTTCACTGTGCCTTGGGATGGCCGTCATATTTCCAAGCCTTATATTCCGCCATATGGAGTGCCTTGAGCCTTCACGCAACAGCTCACAATAGTTTTTAGAAAGATGTCGCAACAATTCATTTCTTTTCATATTGCCAATGCAATCTCTTCGTAATCACTTTTTAGTTCGCTTATAGCCTGCTGCCAACGTAGCTCGATAATATCTCTTGCAGCCTCTTTCAGACTTATTAATAATTCCTCTTTAGTTCTTTCCTGAGCATTTGCACCGGGTATCTCCTTAATCCAGCCAAGCCACCAATCTTCATCTTTTGTTATAATAGCTGTGTATTCCATACCCATATAATCCCCCCATCTTTTTGCTTCATCTATATAGACTTCCAGAAAAGTCTTTTGGTGAGACAAACCCTTTGTCCGAGGTCTCAGACGGCATTTCCACCAATTTAATTATCTGGAAAACTATAGTATCGATATTAGTACCGGTTTGTCTGAACTCGGTCTAAATCAAGATCATAATCTATAGCTGTTAATAATATCCAAAGCCCCAGAGCATCTTGAGCAGGTACCAGGGTGATCTTCTCTTGAACCTGTGGTAGCGTCATATTTCCAGCATCTGTCGCACTTGTCGCCATGAGCTTTTTTTACAGTGATCTGAAGAGCTTTTATATCCTTACCCGTCAGGTCGCCTGTTAACTCTTTGCCTTCAAAACCGTTTGCAGCAGGTTCCGAAAGAAGAGAGGCATCAGAGACAATGAACACATCCCTTAAATCCTTTCCAAATGAGGCAAGAATCTGCTTTACATCGGAATCATCAACATAAATTCCAATGCTTGCATCAAGAGAGTGGCCGATCTTCTTGGCAACCCGTGCCTCTTCAAGGGCTTTTGTCACTTCCGAGCGTACGGCTATGATCTTCTCCCATTTTGCAGCAAGAGAATCATCACGCCATTCAGGGTCAGCAACCGGACGCAAGGCAAGATGAACACTTTCCAATTTTTTGCTGCCCCTATTTTTCTCATCAGCTATGCCGTCATGAAGTTCCCTATCAAAATCTGGCATCTCTTTCCATACCTCTTCGGTTGTAAAGGGCAAAATAGGAGCCATCAGCCTTGTAATGAGATCAAGCATCAGATACATGACTGTTTGAGCATCCCTTCTTGCAGGATCCTTTGCAGGAAAGGTGTATAGCCTGTCCTTTATGATATCAAGATAGAATGCCGAAAGATCAACCGTACAGAAATTATACATGGCATGATATACAGTATGAAACTCATATGTATCATACGCTTTGATGCATT
>JADGBC010000213.1 GCA_015231705.1 Desulfamplus sp.
TTCCCATTTTTAGGGGATTTTCTAAAAAAAAGTGTAAACTACTTTTGAAGTAATATGAAGGATGCCCCTTTATATAGTAAAACCTCTTTGCCTAACCACCTCATAAAGTGCGATCCCGCAGGCAACCGAGGCATTGAGGGAGGTTATCCCCTGTGCAAGTGGCAGTGATATAAGAAAATCACACTCTTTTTTTACAAGAGGGCGTATCCCCTGATGCTCTCCTCCGACCACAATTGCGATATTTCCGGTAAGGTCTGACGAAAACAGATCTGTGTCACCCTGTGCATCCAGACCCGCAACCCACACCCCGTTTTTTTTGATACTTCTCAGGTAGGATGCTATGTTGGTAACGATAAGGATATCAGCATGCTCCATAGCTCCGGCAGATGCTCTGGATACCGCTGGCGATGGCTGGACAGACCTGTCTTTGGGTATCACGATTTGATCCACTCCGGCACATAGAGCAGTTCTGATTATGGCACCAAGATTGTGCGGATCTTCAATACTTTCGAGCACCACAATAAATTTGTTTTTAGAATCATGGCCTGTGTGTTCAACTTCTTTTTTGCCGTTGCTGATATCGGTTTTATCCTTTTTTGCACCCTTTTTTTGGGTATTGTATTCACTGTTTTCAAGGTCAATCCCTGCTTTTCTGGCTTCAAGGTCAATCCCTTCCTTTCTGGCTTCAAGGTCAATCCCTGCCTTTCTGACCTTAAAGTCTATGCCAGCTTTTCTTGCTTTAAGGTCACTCTCTGCACGTCTGACAGGAAACTGGGTCGCTTTTGCTATGATTCCCTGATGTTTTACCCCTGAACTCATTTTGTCAAGAAAATCAATCGAGACAAACTCCACTTCGGTTCTTTTTTTGCCGGCAAGATCAAGGATCTCATTGAGCCTTGAGAGGGTACGCTCTTTTGCTATGTATATTCTGGAAAATGAGCGTCTTTGGGCCTTTAATGCTTCCAGAACCGAATGGACGCCGCACAGTATCTCGTATGTCATGCTTGATTCCTGCTCCTTTTTTATTGGTTACGCACTGTTTTTTTGTGAAGTTTCGGTTTCAGGTTCGTTCAGAAGTGTGCCGGTGGTATCTTCTTCCGGTGGTTTTCTTATGGCATGGGCAAAAATATAGGTACATACAGGAACTCCAAGGATAAGTCCCCAGATGTGAAACAGCTTGCCCCCGATGGTTAGAATAATAAGAACCAGAACAGGATTTATCCGCATGTATGAGCCATAAATTCTGGGATTCAAGATATAACCTTCAATCAGATGGATCACAACAATAAGAATAATTGCAAGAATCATGGTGTTTAATCCAGATGCCTGCAAAGTAACAAGACAGATGGGAACAGAGCTTATAAAAACCCCTACAACCGGAATAAAGCTGCAAAAAAAAACTATTACGGATAAAAAAGCGATATATTTTCCAATACCTAAAAAATAGAGGCCAAAGGCGGTCAGTATGCTGTTGACAATTGCAATTGATAACTGGGCTTCTAAAGCCTTGCCAAGAACCTGCCCAAAATTTTTGACGTTGTAAGACACCTCTTTGTAAAAAAAACCAAGTCTTGTATGCTCAAGATCTGTAACAAGTTTTGTAAGGTTGGGCAGATCAAATACAATTAAAAACGAGAAGAGCAAGGATAGAAGAAACGCTGATCCAATAGATGCTATTTTACCGCTTATATTACGGAATGTTTCAAGAAGCTGGTTCAGATTGCTAACCCCTGTTGTCTCATTGCCAAGCCCGAGAACCTGCTGAATGATTGCGGCAACAGGAGAGTTTTTGGGCGTGTCGGTTTTGATGCTTTTTTGAGTGCCGGCACTATCTCCGGAAATGGGGTCTATACCGGTTTTATTAGTGTCATGTTTGTCGATATAAGTTTTATCTGTGTAGATTTCGTTGATACTGTTTTCGTCAGTGGTGGCTATATTTGTGTTAGTTCCGTTAGTGGCTTTGGTAAGTTCCAACTGCACAATCAGCTCTTTTACCATCGAATGCTCATTGCTAAGCTTTATGATCTCCTGATCAACACGATCTATATAGGTACCGAATTGACTTATAAATACTTCGGTCTGCCTTTTTACGGTTGGAATTAAAAAGAGCATGACAGATATAAAAAAACACAGCAGGGTTGCGGCGGTTGCAACAACACACACTTTTCTTTGTATAACCCATTTTGACTGTATGTAATTGACGATGCTTACCTGAATATAAGCATATACAAATGTGAGGAAAATAAGAAGAAAGAATGAACGCAGAATATACAGCACGGAAAACAGAACGCTCCACACTAAAAGACGGGAAATAAAGGATATCATATTTTTTTTATCATAGGGTACTGGGTTAATCATTTTTTTTTAAACTCTTCCTTAAAATATTTGAAAATAATTTTCACTGCTCTCTTCCTGATCTGATCTGTGAAATAATCTTTTCCATCTCTTGTTGTGCCTTTTTTAGATCATCATTGATTATCACATGCTCATAGAATGCACTTTGCGATATTTCACCGGCAGCATTTACCAATCTTTTTGCAACCACCTCTTCTGAGTCACTTCCTCTTTTTTTAAGTCTGTGCTCAAGAATATCAATTGATGGTGGCATTATAAAGATTGTAATTGATTCGGGAAATGATTGCTTGAACTGCTTTGCCCCCTGAACATCAATATCCAAAAGCAGGTGGTTGCCTTTGGCGATATTCTCTTCTATGAAATTCATGGATGTGCCATAAAAGTTGCCATGCACCTGAGCCCATTCTGCCCAGAGGTTTTGTTTTATTCTTCTTTTAAATTCATTCTCAGTTATAAAAAAATAGTCAATTCCATCTTTTTCACCAATTCTGGGGACTCTTGTAGTGTGTGAAACTGAATATGCAAGTTCCGGAAATTCAGCCAGTATTTTTGTGCATAGGGTCGTCTTGCCTGCTCCGGATGGAGCAGAAACCACAAAGATTTTTCCTTTGTCTGGCTCATGTCTGACCTTTTCGTCCATTATTTACCTCCTCTCCATAGATTTTGCGGCAATAAACCCCTATCTCTTCAATAGAGGTTGTTTGCCTCATTGCTATGTTATTGTGCATCCTCGGAATCATCTTTTTTCAAAGCTGTAAATCTTTGAGAAATAGTTTCTGCCTGAATGGCTGAAAGAATCACATGATTGCTCTCTGTTACAATAATAGAGCGGGTTTTTCTTCCGTGGGTGGCGTCAATGAGGCGTTTTTCCTCTTTGGCCTCATCTTTCAGGCGTTTCATGGGAGATGTGTTTGGCGTCAGTATAGTAACAACTTTGCTTGCCACTACTGTATTGCCAAAACCAATATTGAGCAGTTCTTGTTCCATATATAACTTAACCTGTTTGCTGAATGTCATTTGTCTGCTATTTCCTGTGGTAAAGTATCTGTAGTCAATTTTATGTAAAAGTCTCTTTAAATAGCTGTGTTTATGTGACTTTAATTGTTTGTTGTGGCCGAGAGCCAATATCCCGCTCCGGCCGTGCCGGTTTATTCAATATTCTGGATCTGTTCTCTGATCTTTTCAAGTTCAGATTTGAGATCCACTATCATATGTGAGAGTTCTGCACGGCCTGACTTTGACCCCATAGTATTAAATTCTCTGTTAAATTCCTGTATTAAAAAGTTCAACTTTCTGCCACCAGGTTCTGGTGATGTGATAATATTTCTAAATAGCGTTACATGACTTCTGGCTCTGACAATCTCCTCTGAAATATCGCTTTTATCTGCCAGAATGGCCGCCTCCTGGGATAGCCTGACCGGATCAATCAGGTGTTCAAAATTTGGGGAACCATGACTTGCTGCTATGCCATGTTGTGTGCCATTAGTGCTCATAAGGGCAGAGATCCTCTCCATCAGACGATCCTTGTATATCTGTGGCAGTGAAGTCGCCTCCTGCTCAATTTTTGACAATGCCCCTTCGATATAGTCCATCCGTTCGACAAGATCCTTTGCCAGATTCTCTCCTTCACTGGCACGCATGGCTTCAAGGCTGTCCAGTGCGACAGAGACAGCTTTTGCAACCGAGTTCCAGATTACAGTGTCATCATCCAGTCGTTTCTCAGCAGGTTTAATCATCTCTTTTCCATCCAGCAGATGCTCAATAGAGATGGCAGACTCAAGTGAAAATTGATCTTTCAACTGGCAAAGAGCTTTGTAATAGGATTGTGCTCTTGGCAGGTCAACCTGAAATTGTGAAGCCTCTTCCGATTGATCTTCAATCGCGATACGAATTTCAATCCT
>JADGBC010000214.1 GCA_015231705.1 Desulfamplus sp.
GAGCAACACTTGCAATTTTTTGTAAATAGGAGGTGAAAAATGCCGACATATCACTTTTGTCAAAACGTAATAGACTGATATTTAATGATTTTTCCTAAGCCACTTTTTAATAAGACGAATTGCACCCTTTTGAATACAGGCTTTTTATTGATGAGGAGCGGGCAAAAGTTCAAAACCTTTTAAATCAACAAGATTACATTTTAATTCAAGCAAGGCAAAATAACACCCTAAAAACGCAAAAGCCGGTCAGAGCGGATCAACTCATAACCGGCAACAACAAAAGAACAGACAAGGATTAAAATAATGAATTTTTTGCTTAGAGACAAGATTTATTTGACAGGCCTACAGCCATTGGCAGCGGTTGAGATTTAACGGGCATTGACATTGCCTAATATTCAAAAACTCCAGCTTGTAAAAATGGGCAAGTACGCGGGAAATTTACCGGACAAAATAGCCTATCATGAAGCATATTCCCCTTTGCAGGGAGACAAGGGCCTTATAGTCCCGAGGGGGGCAGGCATGCGAGCGTTTCACATTGTGAACAAATATCATGGAAAAGAGATATCTATCACTGATGACCGAACGTATTTTGAACCTGTCAAGATAGAGTTCAAGGGCACATTAAAGCAGTTTCAGGAGGATGCAATTCAAGCCATGGTACCAAGAACCAGCGGAATTTTAACTTTCCCCACCGGTGGAGGCAAAACGGTTGCTATGTTGTCGCTGATTGCCAGACGGGGGCAGCCGACTCTTGTTGTAGTACACAGCCTTGAGTTGCTTTACCAGTGGCGTGATAGAGCTTGTCAATTTCTTGATATTCAATCTGATGAGATCGGACTCATAGGGGGTGGTAATTACGCCATAGGCGACCGTTTGACCATTGGCACAATACAAAAACCATAGCAAAACACATTGACGAGCTTAAAGATAAATTTGGACAGGTTATCGTTGATGAGTGTCATAAAGCAGCAGCTCCTATATTCAGCAAGGCAATTACAAGGTTCACAGCAAAGTATATTCATGGCTGCACAGCTACACCTATCCGAAACGATGGCCAGACCGAGGCTTTAAAGTTCTACCTGGGGGATATCATCTATCAGATTGATAAAAAAGAGTTACTTGATAACGGGGATCTATGCCAGGCAAGGTTTAAACAGATACCGACAGCCTTTAACTCAACTCTTGACGGTTCAACTGCATACACGCAACTGATGACCGAGCTGGTGAATAACACCCAAAGAAACATTCTTGTCTGTCAGACAATAGCAGATCATAAAGCTGATGGATTATCCTTGATCCTCTCAGGCAGGGTTGACCATTGCAATGTTCTTCAACAGCTTCTTAAAGACAACCATGACATTGATGCTCATGTACTCACTGGTTCCCTTGCTGCAAGGGGAAGAGAGGAGATTTACAACCAGATCAAGTCAGGCACAGTAAAGCATATCATTGCTACCATTTCATTATTGAAAGAGGGCTTTGACCTGCCAGTATTACAAAGCCTGTTTCTGGCATATCCAGCCAGGTGGAAAGGTTCTATTGTCCAGATGATAGGCAGGATTTTAAGGCCGGTTAAGGGTAAGCAATATGCAATGATAATTGATTTTGTTGATAGTCAGATAGGAGTTCTTAAAAACTCCGCAAGGGCACGGGCAGGAGTCTATCAGGCCGAGAAAATAGAGCGGGGTTATCCATAAGGGCGAGGGGTAAGAGACGAGTCCAAATTTGGACAGGTTTAATATGTTACCACAAAAGCGTGGTCAGTGCCTAAATCTGGAACATTTAAGGAGCGTAACAAAAATAATGGAAACAGAAAAGAATATCCTGTATGGTTGGAAAGATATAGCGGGGTACATAGGTTGCAGCCAGGCGACAGCAAAAAAATATCAGAAAAAATATCACTTGCCTGTCAGGAAGATTAATAGCAGAATTTTAATCTCAAAAACCATGGTTGAAGAGTGGCTTGAAAAATACGGTTGCAGTGTAGTTGAAAGAAATAAAAGTTTATAACTACATGAAGATAGAGATCATATGAGCCTGTCAAAGTATAGCAGTGCAAAACGTGAAGACTATATCAGAGGAGCCTCTCTTATGTGTGCAGCCATGATCAGGGAAGCAGTAAGAGAAGCAGCCACAGGGGATATCATTTCAAAAGCATGGTTAAGGGGCAGACCTTCCAAGCTATCTATCTCATGTTGCTGGGATATCATACAAGCAGCCCTGTTTATTACTGATTCAGAACCGTTTCAAGTGAACAGGTTCAACCTGATTTTAAAACAATCCCCTGAATTGGCTGTTAAAATGATCACATATTGGAATTTCGGCTACGGGGAGTGTGATAGTTGCATAGGGATTTGATACCGCTCCCTTTCCTTGAAAGGAGAAATCAAAGATTATTAATGATTTTGTCTATGAACCTTTGCGGTAGGGTTTCACTGTTCAAGACTCTTGACTTTATCTGGCTCCTTATGACTTCATTGATAACACCAAAGTCTTTAACAATGGTGCAATTATGAGGAACAACACAGGTGATACACTCCGCAAGGTTGATAAAAGATGCTCTTTTTAAAAAGGGAAGATCAACCGGAAAAACTTTCAGTTGAGAGTTTATATCAAACCGTGTTCTTGGATTTGAGCTGATGAATAAAAAAAGAGGTTTTATGTCACAGACACAGACAACAAACTTTTCTTTTGGGGCGGGCTTTGTAAACATGAATTTTATCAGATAGGCATTGCCACAGGTAAAGGGCATTGTTCACACCTGTATATATTCGGAACTTTCCGATAAATCATCAAGTATTTCATCCCTTAATGGGTTATCGTCATCAATAAACAGTGCATAATCTATCTTTTCATTGCTGAATGTCTGACAATAGCATTTTTCCGCATGTGTGAGGCTGTAGAGTTCATCAAACGACAGATGACCATATTTATTCAATGACGTTTCCAGGCAAGTGATATCACTTCTTGAAAGATAGGATGTATCAGGAGGCCTTAAAGCTGTAAGTTGATAATTCAAATCTTTATCAATTATCAGAGAGTCTTTCATTTTGTCCGTTTGTTTCGGTGACAACCAGGCGGAACCAGTGATCAAATCACGGGCACCGGAAGGAACAGGGCCATAAGGCATTTTAATATAAACGTCTCCTGTAACTGGTCTTCCATATTTGTTAATGTGCATCTTGTCAGCATAGAACAGAACTTTTGCAGCATGATAAACGTCAATACCAGGCTGTTTTTTGGCCAGCCACACAATAACCTCAATGGTCTTATCATAACTTGTCTTGAATCTATTCATAATCCCCCCTTTAAAATCCATCTGTTCCGATCCTCTTCAAGATACCAACTACCCCCTTGCCAGTCAATAGACTCTTATAAATCTTTATAGCACCAGAAATTATATCTTGACACCTCATAAGGGTATTCTATAAGTCCAAACTCCACCCAAAACACATACCCAGCAATAAAGGTGGAGAATGTGGAGAATCAAAAACAATCCTCCACCTCTGAAGAAGCAGTAAACACGGGCGTGGTGGAGAATGTGGAGAATGTGGACTTTTTTCTCTTGGAAAAATCCAAAATTGATGACGTGGTGACAATATGAACCACATTGATTTTTTTAAAACTCATGGCTTGGAAGTCTACACTAATGACAATATCACACTTCAAGTAAAAGGGCACAAGCATTGTTTGTACCCATGGCGAATAAAGATTGATAATACTATTATGACCACCAATGTTATTTTTGAATGTTTCACGCTGTTTTTAAAAAGGTGCTTTAAAATCTTATGGGATTGTGTAATATTATATGAGACTAAAAGCCGAGTTACTATTTTATAGCAACGTTTTTTAGGGGTCTTTTTAGGGGTATTTTCAAAGATGGTGTTAAAAAAGCTGAATATAAACAGAGAGTTACAACGCTATGTGGTAGCGATCGTGCCTACCACTCAAAAATCCGACACAATTCAAAATCCCAATATCATTCTGAACCCCTTAGAAATAAGGGTTTTTTTATTAAACGAACATGATTGTGCATCAATCACCCCCTAATATAAAAATGTGATCCATTTCCACGGTAAAGACTTATTATGATAAAAAGACATTATATCGATTTTCTATCTTGCAACGATTTGATTTTACTGTTAAATTACGCTTTAGTTTCTAAATAGATTGAATTTGGATATTCAAAAGCAACCTTAAAAATCGGAGCAGATTGACTATATC
>JADGBC010000215.1 GCA_015231705.1 Desulfamplus sp.
AACAAAATCATACGTCGTTGTTTTTTGTTTATCTTGATTATTCTGTTTGTGTCTGTACCAAAACAGCCGGTCTCAGCAGAAGAAGTGGTTGTAGTGGTTAATCATAAAAATCCTGTACAGAGCCTTAGTCCAAGGGAAGTATCAGATATGTTCCTTGCCAGACGGAGAACATTCCCGTCAGGTCAACCGGTTCTTGTTCTTGAGCATGAGAGAAATTCCAGAACAAGAGAGATTTTCTTTTACCTTCTGAACAAAATGACCTTAAGGCAGGTCAATGCCTACTGGGCAAGACTTCAGTTCAGCGGTGAGGTTCAGCCTCCACAATCTCTTCCAGATTCCAGATCGGTACTTGAGATGGTGAGAAGAAATTCCCATACCATTGGATACATAAATAAAGATAGTGTGGATGATTCTGTGAAAATAGTCCTTCAATTGAAAAATTAGATAATCACTCAAAGTCAACACCTATAGATTCCTAAGCCTTTTCAACACAGTCTGAATCAGGATATTCAGGATGAAAGGATTTACAGGATAAACATCTTGTCCATCCTGTAAATCCTGGCCATCCTGATTCAGACAGATGGAGATTTACCTGTAAATGATAGCAAGGTGTCGTTTTTGAGTAAATAGCAACACCCTTCCTGAAAAAAGACAGAATGAAGCTCCCCGCCGCAAGCGGCGGGGTATGAAACAGAGCTTCTCAATCAATCAGCATCTGACAAATTACGACTGATCACTGAGTCGTAACTGATTTACAAAGATTGTTTTATAACCGGCACGGCCGGAGCGATGTTGTGCTCCCGGCCACAACGAAAAATGAAAGTCTCATGATTGCAGCTTTTTCAAAAGACTTTCACATAAATATAAATAATACGGAGGTATTTGAATGGCCGAGCTTAAACCGCGATGGGGACAGCCCCTTACCGGAATTATTTCTCTGATCTGTTTTACCTTGATTGCATGGGTTCTGTGGTATATTTTCAGTGATCCAAGAGGTTTTGTAAAAGCATTTCCCTACCCTTTTGTCATGTATCTTGCGATGATGATTCTTGTGGGGCTGTGGCAGCACATGTTCTGCGGGGACTGGCCGTTTCAGGATATGCCCCAGCCTTTAAGAGGTATTGTTGAAACCTTTGTCAATCTTGCCATTACATGGTTTGTAATTCATATAGTTTTTTACAAAATTCTTGGACTTGGATTTAATTTTTTAAGTCAAGATAACTTGAATGCAATAGCAAGCTCAGGAGCACTTGCACCAGATATTGCAGCCAAATTTGCCGAAGCCAACGCAAAAAGCCTTTTTGGACAGAGAGCTGTAGTCTGCTTTGTGCTCATTGGCTTCTTCACCTATCCGTTTGTAACCATTCTGTTTGGCAAATGGCCGGTACGTCCAAGTGACCTGCCACAACCTATGGCAGGACTTGCCGAGATTGGATGGTGTTCATTGATTACCCTCTTCTTCTATACCGCCCTTATCGTTCCATTTTGGGGTTTTATTTATGGCAAAGCATTTGGAAGCTCCATTGGATTGAGCCTTCCATGGTGGGATGGTATATCAGGAATAACTCATGTTCACTGGGTATTTGGCTGGTGGGAATGGATGATCGTAGCACTTTTTATGACAGCCAACGTCTGGAGAATGAAACCATGGTCATCAATCACTTTGCCACAACCTCTAAAGGGCTTGGTCTCATTCTTGTGCATTGTTGTGATTGGATATGTAGTAGCACTGATATGTGTAAAGATTGCTCCAATCTGGTTAAGCGATGTACTTCACCACATTGAGGGGGCAACTCCTGAAAAAATAGCGGCTGAACAGACACGTTTTCTGTGGTATCACGCAGCCGAGATAGCAGGATTCACTCTGATTCCTTTCTTGATTTGGCACCACTATTTTGACGATATGGTACCAATGGATAATGTTGATTCATGGGGCGGGTTCTGGTTCAGAACAGCCGGAGTAATGGTTCTTTGCGTCATTAACTATATATTTTTCTACTATATTGGATGGGGCGACTGGGGTCTTGGAAATCCACACTGGGATCATAAATTCCTGCACGGAGAGTCTCTTGTATGGAACTTCTGGTGGATTATTCCACTACTTTGGAATGAGTGGTTTTTCCACAAATGGCCATTTTACACCCATAGCCACTAATTCATAACTCTTACCATGAAAATATAGCATCCAAGGAGAACAAACAATATGCAGTTACCCAAATATGAAGTAGGAAAAACGACCATCGGTCAATTAGTCGATATCGTGGCTCAACAGTTCAGTGACAGTAAGGCACTGGAGTATCACAAGTTGGGAATCAATTATAATTACCGTCAGTTCAGGGATGTATGCAACAGTGTGGCTAAAGGTTTGATCGCACTTGGGATCAAGAAAGGCGAAAACATAGCGATCTGGGCAAACAATGTTCCGGAATGGGTTCTGACACAGTACGGCAGTGCCAAGATGGGAGCTGTTCTTGTGACTGTGAACACCAATTACCGAAGTTTTGAGCTTGAATATCTGATGAAGCAGTCAGAAAGTACAACCCTGCTCATGATCGGTGGAGTAAGAACGCCAACTGAATATCTTGAGGTTATTAATGATGTATGCCCAGAACTTGCAGGATCAAAACCAGGCGAATTGAAAAGCAAAAAACTTCCCATGCTCAAAAATGTGATATTCCTGGGAGATGAAACTCCTGCTGGAATGTTCAATTGGAAAGATGTAATGGAGATGGGAAAAGAGGTGCCAGATGCAGCCCTGGAAGACAGGCAGTTGAGCCTTGGGCCTGACGATGTGATCAATATGCAATATACCTCTGGAACAACCGGATTTCCAAAAGGTGTAATGCTTTCACACACCAATCTGATTGGCAACGCCAAAAGCCTTGGCGAGTGCATGCAGCTCTCCTCCATTGATACGCTTTGTATTCCGGTTCCTTTTTTTCACTGTTTCGGGTGTGTACTTGGCACTTTGACCTGTGTTGTCTCAGCAGCTGCAATGGCTCCTGTGGTGGCGTTCAAGCCTGAAGATGTGCTTGAGACTGTAGAGGTTTCTCAATGTACAGCCCTCCACGGTGTGCCTACCATGTTTATTGCTGAACTTGAAGCCATGCAGAAGAAAAAATATGACACATCAAAACTTCGCACAGGTATAATGGCAGGCTCTCCATGTCCTATCGAGGTTATGAAACAGGTCGTCGGTGTAATGGGGGCAAAAGAGATGTGCATAACCTATGGCCAGACTGAAGCATCACCTGGCATCACCATGACCCGTACCACAGATTCGCTGGAGCTTCGTGTCTCTACTGTTGGCAAAGCTCTTCCCAATGTTGAGGTAAAAATTATCGATCCAGTCACTAACGAGCCAGTAGAGCCTGGAGTACAAGGTGAGCTTTGTACTCGAGGATATCACGTAATGAAGGGATATTTCAAAAATCCGGAAGGCACAAGTCAGGCAATTGATGACGACGGTTGGCTGCACACAGGCGACCTTGCGATGATGGATAAAAATGGATACTGCAAGATCACAGGACGTATCAAAGACATGATCATCCGGGGCGGAGAGAATATCTATCCTCGGGAAATTGAAGAGTTTCTATACACAAATCAGCAGATAAAAGATGTTCAGGTAGTTGGCATCCCAAGCATCAAATATGGCGAAGAGGTTGCAGCCTTTGTCCAACTAAGGGATGGCGTGAATGCTACTGATGCTGAACTGAAAGCCTTTTGTAAGGATAAAATAGCATTTCATAAAATTCCGGCATTTTTCTTTGTTGTAAATGACTATCCCACAACAGCAAGCGGCAAGATCCAAAAATACAAACTCCGCCAGCAGGCAACCGTTGATCTTGGCCGTGAGGATGCAGCTAAAGTTCAGACTGCCTGATTTAAACAAAGATACGAATCTAAAGAGACCTTGCTATCATTTACAGGCAAATCTCCATCAGTCTGAATCAGGATGGCCAGGATTTACAGGATGGACAAGATGTTTATCCTGTAAATCCTTTCATCCTGAAGATCCTTATTCAGACTGTGTTGAAAAGGCCTTATAGTTTTCCAGAAAACTAACTTTTCATATAACCTACTGATTTGTTAAGCAACTTTTAACTCATGATAAAATCCAAAAAGCTTACAGATCGTCTTTTGGCGACTCGAATATCGCAAAAGAGCTTCT
>JADGBC010000216.1 GCA_015231705.1 Desulfamplus sp.
GTTTTAATGCTTTAAATCTGATGCGAAATGGAAAGTTGATCGAGGTTAAAATGAGAGCCTCACCTATCTGATAATATTAAGAATATTTCAAATGTCTATTTTTTTAAATCGCTGCTGAAACCCTGTTCAAGAGAATCATATCTCTGTTCTTTGAACTCGGCTTTTTTATCAGCTATAAGTTTAATGGCATCCGAAGCCGCCTCTCTATTATCTTTAACACCCCACTCAAGCCCTTCCTCTGAGAGAATAAATGTGATCATATTTTCTAAAAGTATTGTAATTACCTGTTGATAAAGCCCATGTTCAACACACCATTCAACTGCCTTGAAGCTGTTATTGATGTCATTTTTTATAAAAGCATCCAGTTTCTTTTCAATAACCTGCATAAGAGGTGCAAGCGGTTTTATGAATATATCGCTCGTCTGAAGTGTTTTTAGATTTTCCTTAATCCGACCGTAATCATATCCGATAATCTCCGCACCTCTGCTGAGCATGATATTGTGGCTTATTGCATTTATGCCGTTTACAATATTACCTATCTCTTGGGCTATAGCCTTGTTACCTTCTATATAATCACTTTCTCCAGAGGTAGTTTTCATAACTGCTGATATGTCCCTTTTTGCAAGAGAGGCCAATTCTGCTGCACTGCCATTTTTTACAAAGCTCTGGGTTGCCGATGTCCACTCAATCAATTTTTCAAAGCTGGTCAGATCAAATACAGGTGCGACTCTCTCGTTTTCATCCATCTTTTCCACAACAGAAGGGTGACCAAGACTCTCAAAAGCACCGTAATAAATACCTTGAACAGAGATATTTTTAAGCAGCCGTGCATATCCTACAAGCACCATGAAAAGCATGGGGATAGATCTGAGACTGTGGGTAATATCAAATATGATCTCGTCCCCATTGCCGAGAGATTCATACACAGTCTGGAATATACTCCATATTTCATCTTCGCTGTTGCCTACCGGAATAGCATACCGTTTTACAGACGCCGTAAGTCTCATATTTTCAAGACGCTTCCCAAGCCCCTGATTAATCTTTATCTTGCTTGTCTTCCTGTCTTTATGGCCATTGTCATCCCAGTTCTGTTGTTTTGCCTCATCAGTTGTGAAAATCCTGATCTCATCTTCCTGATTCCACTCCCTGCAGAAGCGATAAATAATATCCTCCTGAACATACTTGACAAGATTTCCAGGTTGTTTGCCAATAGAGTATCTGCAATTGAGATAGTCACCTGTGCCAAGAAACGATATGAATGCCTTTGCCATAACTCTCTGTTCTCCTGCTTTTTATCGTTCGTTGTATCTGTTAAGGCATCTCTTACTATGAAAATGCATTCTGATTTTACCATGAAAACACCTTCTGGTTTTCATGCTCCGGGGTGGTCGGATTCCGACCATGACGGTTTGTATCTCATTGAGCTAAATAGTTTTCATTTAACCAGACAATTGCAGCATCACGCTCCTGTAAGGTTTTTGCGGTCGTTTTTACAGTAAATTTTGTGATAGCCCCGTCATTTGAGTACCACCCATCAATATCGCTGATGCTGTCTGAAGATGTTCTTCGAAAAATGTTTTTCTTCTCAAGATCACGATTATAGTAATAGAGATAAATACCGCTTACAAACGGTGTTTTCACAACTTTTTCAAGATACTGTTTTAGCCCCTTGTGTTTATTCTCGTTTTTATCCTCGTATTTTATTTCTCGCTCTTTTGCAGGAACGCCAGAGTTGACGGGCAGAAGCTCTTTTCTTGCTCTGAACCTGCTTCTGAATGTCTCATGGAAGAGCAGTCCGGTTGGAGTGAGATCATAAAGATATTTTCCGTCAATCTCGTTATGGTCAACAAGAGCATCAAAACGGTCATCCGGCATAATCCATTTTTTCTCAAGCTCCATCATGCTGTCCAGTTCACAGAAGATATCGTAGTAACGAAGCCAGAACTCAAAATCAAAAGAGAGCGGCTGAGGCGGCAAGGTGATAACCTCATTAAATCCCTCAAACATATAACATACAGGAATGGCAAGTGCCTGTCCGATCATTCCAGCAAATGATATCTGTGCTTTGTATCCGCCTGTCGCATTTATCAGAACTCTCTTTGCACCATACTCTCTTACAATAGAGACTATTATTCGGACAAGATTTTTAAGCCCCTCATTTTTGAAACGCTTTGCATCGTCAGAGGTTAAGCCCTCAACCCTGTGGAGTTTTGTGTTCTGGAACCTGCTGTTTTTATTAGAGGAATCACTGTAATAGTGTTTCAGGACAGTGCCGACAAATTCCCCGTTTTCTGTATCAGACGCAAGGATAAAGTGCAAAAACCGCTCATGCAGCAACCTCTGGGAGATAATGCCGGCAACAGAGTTGATCTCTGCACCACAATGCCTGTCAGTATCATCAAGCTGGCACAACCATTGAGCAATCTTGCTGCTGTCTTTAGATGCAAAATATTTTTTCAGATGCTCGTTTTCACAATCAGCCTGATTCTTGAGCATACTGTTAATATTGCCAATAATGCTTGTTCCTGCGGTGCTGACAAGTATATCTCTCATTTTTTATCTCTCCGTCCCGATGTAAGAGTAGTTTTTTAACAGTCCTCATATTTTCTAAAACGCACATGCCGAAAGGTGTGGGTCAGCCGGACTGAGCCGTCTGTGCCACGCACCTCAACGGCGTCTCTTGCTGTTGTGGAATACAGGGGAACAAGGCCGGAATCAAATGCCAGATTCACCATATAATAGACCGCACCGAAATCCCCCTGAATCAGAACATAGTCCCCCTGTTTTGCATTAAAAAACAGCCATTCTGCAATTGGAGAGAGATACTCTTCCACACTCTCGATATCTGCCGGAATCTGACTCCAGAGTTTTTTGAGTCTCTTTGGCAAATCAACAACATCGGAAGTGCCAAGAGTCTTTTCAGCGTCCTGTTTCTGTTCAGGAGTGATTTGGTGGTTGAATATTAAAAAAAGTGTTTTTTGCATGATTTTTGTTTTGATTATTACCTTGTTTAAAAAATTTGATGAATCACGGATTAAGCTGATTAGATGGATTGCACTGATATTTTTTCGTTGTCTGAATCAGGATAGGCAGGATTTAAAGATACTCAGGATAAAAACATTCTGCCTTCTCCATTCATCCTGACAATCCTGATTCTAAATGGTTGTAGCCTTTTTATACTGCTTTTTTGAGAAGCAAATTCACATGATTTTTGCGCTTCAACTTATTCTCTTTTGTTTTTTTACCATAAGAATTAAACTTCTCTTTTATGAGCAAAGCCAACTCTATCTCTTTATCATTGAGCGTGTTAAGTTTTTGGAGATATGTATCATAAAATTTTATGGCATTATCTTCTGTTGGTTCTTTCCTCATAAGCAGAATATCTTTATCAATACCCTCTGCATTTTCTAAAGCCTTTTCAAGAGCCTCTACCTCTGCTGCTTTTTGTGCTGCTTGTTCTTTTTTCAGGGCTTCAGCTTCAGCTTTTTTTTTATCTTCTGCCTCTTTTTCTTCTTTAGCTTTTCGGTCTCGCTCTTTTTGTTCCAGTTTCTTTTTGAGCTTTTGTTCTTCTTCTCTTTTTCGAGTTTCTGCTTTTTGCTTAATTAAATCTGTTGTATCTTCAATATTATTAAATCTACCATAACCAACCGCAGTTTTAGCTCCTAAACCAAGCAGAGTCATTGCAGTATGAAAAGCCTCAACTAATTGAGATTTATATTGTTCAGCCTTTTTGTTGATAAAAAAACCTCTGAATTTATAGGTCAAACCCTTTTCAACAACCAAAAATTTTATAGGAATAGGCGATTCAGTTTCAACTGGCCCATCTGTGGTTTTATTCTGGTAATAACTCCCATGATGTGGATTCATAATATCAACTTTAAGCTCTGGCACTGTTTCTGAATAGGCATCAATAAAGGCAAATCCGCCTCTTGAGGCATCGTTAGCGTCTGTTCCTCCAAAAAGTAATTTTAGACCATCATCAACATCATCTTCCTTCAAATTACCACCACCATCAACCTTGTCTGGATTATCTTTGGCAAAATTGACACAATAGGCATATCTCACCGCCCCTTTTATTGAAGATGCTGGCAGGTATGGGATTCCCATATTTCTATCAAACACCATTCCAACCTCTGTGGGTGAAGTCTCTCCAATTCCAGTTAAAAG
>JADGBC010000217.1 GCA_015231705.1 Desulfamplus sp.
CCATTGCAAGGCACGAAGCTCGCGGGCGGTCATGGGAGATAAATCTTCTAAAAGTTCTGGGGGCAGGGTTTAACGATATCCGCAAAATAATTGTACTTGAATTCGGGTTTTTAGGATTTATGGCAGCCTTTTTTGCAACTATTTTGAGTCTGGCAGCCTCGTATGGCATTGCATGGTTCTTTTTTGAGCGGCTATGGTCATTTAGGTGGGAATACAGTCTGTTCAATCTGATTGCAATTACCTTAATCTGTATTGTAACTGCACTTGCGGCAACAGGCAGAGTAATCAGACAGAAATCTGCTGCATTGCTGTCTGATTGAGAAGCTCTGGTTCATACTCTGCCCATTGGGTGGAGCGTTGTAATGTTGTTAAGATACTCCTAAGGTAGGGGTGGCTCAAAGGCCTGTAATTACTGCTTTGTTCCTGGGTGGTATTCTGTGGTAAGCGAACTTTGGATATCCTACCATCATTGCTCCATAACTTAAATTGTTTTTCGGAAGTCCCAAAGCAGCCTGGAGAGGTGGCCAGAACATGGTAGCAGCATTGAAATATCCGCACCAGCACCCGCCAAGACCAAACGAGGGAAGTGCAAGCTCAAGCCATGTCATGGCAATTGTGCAAGAGCTCTCTGATGAGAAATCGTGTTTATTTCCATGTGCAAGAATCAGGTGCGGAGTCCCTCGTGTAAGAATATCGCTACCTGCCTCATAGCCTGCAACAACAAGCTCAAGTTCCATTGCTTTGGCCATGTCAGGTTTCTCTTTTATCATCCATTTCATCCAGTCAATGACATGACCGCAAAGCTGTGTAAGCTCATCTCTTTCATAGATCACATGCCACTGAACCGGCTGTCGGTTATGGCCGGAAGGGGCGTGGCTTGCAATTGTTATGATTTGTTGAAGGATATCCTTTGGCACCTGTTTTTTCTTGTAAGCTCTGATTGATCGGCGATTCCTTAGAAAAAGCTCCATCTGCTCGGGGGCGGGCAACATCTCTTTGTTGATCTGCATGCAATCTTCCGGCGATAGGTTTTTGTGTGACAAGGCTGCTGTAGGACATACAGCAACACAATGGCCACAGTTAATACAAAAACTTTGTGCCCCTTTGACAATCTCCGGAAATCCTTTTTGAGCATTAATAATAAGTGTTGGACACTCTGCGGCACATATGCCATCTTTAACACATTTTTCCTGGTCTATGGTTATCATATCCATGACAATCTATTTTTCCTTTTTGGTATGCTTATATGTTTGACCTTGTGAGTCGTAACTTCTCATTTCCCATACGACATGTGCAGTGTTAAATTCTAATCTAACACTGCATGTAGTTGTTAACAGGAGAACTTATGACTGACGAGTGTTTGACAGATCCAATCCTTTATTTGACAAAGCTATTCTTCTATTTGGAAGATCTATTCCTCTAAAGGTGGAATCACCATCACAGGTATTTTGGACTGTTTGAGAACTCCTTTGGCAGTCTGTCCAAGAGCTGTGGCCGAAGAGAAAAGTCCTTTGTGCGATCCTATTATAATAAGGTCACACATCTCTTCAACAGAAGCCTGAATGATGGTGTCAACAACACGGCCATCTTTAACAAGAATCTTATCTACTGTGTAATCAAATTCCTTTGTGCGATTCTCTTGAGAAAAAGAATCCATTGCATGATGAATTATTGTATGGTTGTTCTTTTTGCCGATAAGAGCCATTCTGGCATCGTTTTCATGCTTTTTATGAAGTGTCTGCCATGCATCCTTTCCAAGAAAGCCTGTAATCATTGCATCGACACTTTCAGGCATTGCTTCCATGACATGAAGAAGTGTGATGCCCGCACTATAACGTGATGCAATGCTTGCTGCGTAGGTAAATGCGTGGCGACAATTCTCTGACAGATCTGTAGCAAACAGAATTTTTTTTATCTCAGTAGCCATTTTTTTATCCTTTACCGTGAATGTTGCGATTTAAAGTTAAAGTTTCATCATGACTGACATACGTCATCTGCAATCAAGTTAAGAAACTATTATACTATACAGACCGGCAGGAATTTTTTCAACCATCGAGGATTTAATACTCCAGCTCACTTTTTTGATCTTTAGAATAGTAAACGATATTTTGGTCTATCTATTTTGAACAACGGTTCGCTGTGTCTGGTTCTGCCACTCCATGGTTGGACGAATTTTCATGATATTGCCCAGTCGATCCTGTACTTTAAGCCTGTTAAAAATATCGACCCAGGCACAGGGGATATTTTTATCAATTTCACAGCTTCCGTTGTTTGTACCGCCGCAAGGGCCGTTAAAAATCCCTTTGGCACAACGGGTTACCGGACATACTCCACCAGTGTAACCAACAACACAATCTCCGCAGGCTCGGCACTTCTCCTCATAAACACCAATTTCACGATCAATACCAATGGCAACTGTATTTACAGCAGGAAAAATAGGAGTGTCAGGGTATATTTCAGCAAGATACTGAGATCCGGCTCCACATGCCATGGAAAGAACAGCATCAAAAAGATTTATAAAACTTCGGGTCTCTTCAATAAAGGCAATATTGCACTGACGTTCAATGGTATAACCTCTTGCACTTCTTGAAGGTGCTTCGGACTGGAAGAACTGATTGAGATTCACGCAAAGACGCTCCACCTCCTTCTGTCCACCTCCGAGACAGACTGATGCACATCCGCCACACCCGATTACAAGAATTTTCTTAAAGCCCTCGATCGAGTCCACAATCTCATCAAACTTTTTTTCTTTTATTTTAATCATTTTATTTTATCTCCTCAAGGATTGACTCTTCCCTGTACAGACCATTCATCTTTTCAGGCTCTGAATAGAGATGGTATATCCCCTGTGATCTTAGTATTCTGCGACCAATAGCCAGTAGATTTGGAATATTGATTCCCAGAGGACAGTGGCATCTGGTGCATAAAACGCACCTTTTCCACAAGGTCTCTTTCATCAGAAGGAGCTCTTCTCGTGTAACCTTGCCTTTTTTCTTGTAAATTACCCCAAGAGAGGTAATGAATTTATGGGACGGCATGTATTCGGGTATCTGTTCTCTGCTTCGGTAAAGAAAACAGCTATCTGCACAAAGTGTGCAATGTGCACACACTTTCAGTGCCATTGCGATCTCTTGTTTTTTTTCATTCACGATTGCATTGATCTGTTCAACGCAAATTTCGGCTTTTGATTCCATATTCTTCAAACTTCCTGATTTGCTTTAAACTTCCTGATTTATTGGTATAATTTTACCATGAAAATGCACGGTCTCATTTTCATTATTGGGGGTGGCCAAATCCGGCCATGTCCGTTTATTTTCATGATTCGGGGTGGCCACACAAAGGCCATGAAGGTTTATTCTCTGCAATACCAAAACTCCACACTCTGCTGCCGCCACTTCCCAGTCTATATTGATGAATCAAGATAAAACGATTAATAAAAAAATAGATCATATGGACAAATTTAGTAAAGGGTATGGCAATAAGCATTATCTCTCCTGACAATATATGGATATGTATCATTAAGTTGTAGTCAAGTATCTGGTGGTGTGCCATCAATCCAGAGATAAAAGGTGCTGAAACAATTGAAAGCATGACATAGTCACTCTTTGAAGTTATCGATCTGACCAATGGAATTGTGACTCTTCGAATCAGGAAAAAGAGGCAGCAAAGTATTGCAGTAACTGCAAAAAAGGTGGAAAGGGCAGGGGAGATGCTGGGAAATGATATGCCAAAGGCATTATCAAGCAGGACGTTATGACCAAGTACCAGAAAAGGAGAAAAAAACAGAACTAAATGGAATAGTGTTGAGATAAGCACCATTACTGGCTCTCTTCCCAGCAGCGAGTATCTCATCATGGCAAGTTTCTTGTTAAGGAAGTTAAATCCAGTAATAACTGCATCAATGCTCCTTGCCTTTTTTTTCAGGGAGTTTAGTTCATTTTGCATGGATTTGAACTTATCAATAATGGAAGCCGGAGTAGCTGTGTTGCTTGAAGCTCCTGAATAGGAAGAGACGCTGTTCTGAGGCTTTAGTTTTTTGCTGAATGTGTAAAATTGAACAATCTTAAAAATTGTTCCAAAAATGAATATCAGAAAAGATATCCAGACCATAGGACCGCTGATTATTTGGTA
>JADGBC010000218.1:0-2944 GCA_015231705.1 Desulfamplus sp.
TGAATCAGGATATTCAGGATGAAAGGATTTACAGGATAAACATCTTGTCCATCCTGTAAATCCTGGCCATCCTGATTCAGACAGATGGAGATTTGCCTGTAAATGATAGCAAGGTGTCGTTTTTGAGTATATACTTTATATTACATGATTGGAGGTGTCATATGAAACTTCTGAAAATAATACTGTCTTTAACCATTTTATTTATGCTTTCAAGCTGCGTTCTAACCAAACTTGTGACTGTTCCCATGCGTGTTGGAGGGGCAGTGATTTCAATAATTCCTGTTGCAGGCAATACCATGCATGATGTCATTGATGAGTCAGCAGATATCATTGATGATGTCCCATTATGAGTAATAATAGGAGGACACAAAATATCCGCAATGACCATCAAGTTGGATAGCTCCAAAATTTCATACATCTCATGACCAACACTATTTCAGAGGCAACATACATCCATTATCATGACCGGCACTATTCCAGAGTCTAAACCAGCAGCAACAGCAGGATTAATTTTCCTATGTTTGGCCTCTGGAATTACTGTCGCCCAGACAATCTCTTTTATTGATATATTTCAATCCAATACCAAGCTTTCCGAGACTATTTACGCCTTTAATAATATGACAGGCCAGGCAACTGTTCCATCTGGCAAGGCTCTGATATCTCTTGGGGAACTGTTCCCTGCTTTTGCAGGTGCTCTTTTTTTATCGCTGACTGCCGGCACAGCAGTTACAGTATCCTCAACTCTTCTTATGCTTCTTTGCATACATCTGCTCAAATTATCCATAAAACACTCTGCTATTATCTATTTTTCCCTTTGGTGTTCTATAAGCATGGCGATCTTTATTACAGGCGAAAATATTTTTACAATAGCATACACTCTTTGTATCCCTCTGGTTATACTCTCTATTTTTATTATCCAGCGTATACTAATTACGATGATACGACAAAAAGATTTAAACAAAGGCAGAACTTCAGAATCGGGAATTAAACAGCACAATTACCTTTATATGAAAGTCTTTGAAGTAGCTGTAATCATGCCCCTTTATTTCTTTAGTTGTGCCCATCAGGGCATGGCCGTTATCAGAAACAGACGGCATATATATTTAATCCTTATAATCTGCTTTTCAATAACCGGAACTATCTACTATTTTAATTGCGATAAATCGCTCTTTTTAAGAACAAGAGATTATCTACTCCTGTCTAATAAGCCGGGGAATATGTTAAATGATTTTTATTATAGATATACGCTTTATGCAGCAGAAGCCATTAAACCATATTCTCAAAAACAGGTTACTCGGTTGCAAAACCAGCTTGATAAAGTTCTAAAAAATGAGTCCAAACATCAAATTGACAACGAAATGGCCGATAATCACAAGGTCATAAGATTTTTATCTCTTGTAGGCTTGATAGCTATTCTGCCTTCGCTCTCCTATTCTGCATGTTTTTTATTTATCTTCCACATCACACATATCTTGTTCACAATTTTTTCAGCAGTTAAAAACTTTGCAACCATTCAGAACACAAGCATCTTGTCTGCAATTGTTTCAGGTATAATCACAATTAGTCTGGCTCTACTAATTCTTTATTCTATTTATCCTCTCTCTTTTACCTTCAAGTATAATATGGCGACAGAAAAAAAGATGGATATCAGAACCATGCTTGAAGATTCAAACTACAAAATACGAGTAGAAGGGTTAAAAAAAATCTGTAACCAAAAAAATACCTACACTAAGAAAAATACTGATAAAGCCAGAAGTAAAAGCACTGACGATGATAAAGATACCATCTGGAACTATCCAGAAGCTATTGTAAACTCAATGGAGGGAAGCATTGCTGAAAAATATTGGCTTGCCAATGCATTTGCGGCGGCAAAAAATCCAGATGCTCTGCCATACCTTGAACAATTGAGTACAGACATCTCTATCAATGTTCAGTGTGCTGCTGTTGAAGCCATTGGAATTATTGGAATTACTCAATATAAATGGACATGGCCGGCTTTGGCCACCCCCAATAAAGAAAATGAGATCGTGCATTTTCATGGTAAAGATAATAAGCATATTGTGAAAAATCAGATCAGCACAATTTCGCTAAATAAACCCCATATAGTTTCACAAAATATAAACAAGACAGTTAGCATTGAAATTATTGATCTTTTACAAAAACAAATTATTAACAGCTCTGAGTGGTATGTTCAAAAAAGTGCGTATAATGCCTTGAGAAATATAAGAAAAATCTGAAAGTACAAGATGAAATGAACTCAAAAACAGATCCGCATATAAAAAGCAGCAAGAATACTCTACCCTTTGCTTTTCTTTTAGCAGCTACAGCTATCATTCTTGCCTGTGAAGCAATCGGCGGGATCGTTTTGAACAATATATTATCCTCCATGCAGACTATCTTTATCCTCAGAACCCTTGAACTGACATTTATGCTTATTCTTCTAAAATATATGGATAATGGATTTGAACATCTGGGGATATCATATAGAAAGAGTGGAAAAAAGACTCTTTACAAAGGAATTAAAGCAGGTATTGTCTGGTCAATGATCTTTGGAGTTGCCGCATTTATAATTGGAGTTTTAATGTTTTGTAAGAATAGTAAGCTCCCATTTGATTTTATAGCATCCAAATTGCCTGAAAATTCATATGATCTTGCACTATTTATGTTTACCGGATGCATTATAAGTCCATTTGCAGAAGAGTTTTTTTTCAGAGGATTTTTATATTCCTGCTTCAGGAGATACGGCGTGTTGATAAGTATGGTTATAAGTACTCTCCTGTTTGCACTTTGCCATATGCCAGACGGCAGAACAATCACAGATATTGATAATATTCCACTAATACCGTTGACAGGGGGTATTGTATTTGGCCTGTCGTATGAATACTCAAAAAGCCTTGCCGCTCCTGTAATCATTCATGTTCTTGGCAATATAGCCATCTTCGCG
>JADGBC010000218.1:3036-4062 GCA_015231705.1 Desulfamplus sp.
TGAGGGTCTGTCTCATCCTTGGTTAAATATTTTAATTCCTGATCGGTCTATTTTCAAAAATATCTGTTTTCCAATCTCAGGAATAGGAGCATGGCCTGGTATGTCAAAAAAAAGAGTGCACTGCTGCTCCTCTCTTTCCTCTTGTCGTTCTTCTTGTTTTTGCTCCTCTTTTCCAAATTTTTTAATCCAACAGGTATTGCGGCTTAATTTTATATCAAAGTCTTTTGAACTATCTGTAATCATGAGACTTTCATTCTTTGTTGTGCCCATCAGGTCATGGCCGTTATTTTGATTTGGTAGGAAAAAATTATTTGATTTCCATTGTTTCAAAACTTTATTCATATAAGTTGTAATAGATATTTTACGGACAGAGCCCTGAAAGAATATATTTTTAATTATACCTGAAATTACTGTGTCTCCTCCCAAGCCTGATTTTTCTAAAGAAGTCCTTTTTTCCTCAATCTCACAAGCAACATCTTCAGAAATAACAGAGGCAGAGTCAGGCATAATAAGAATCTTGTATCCTGCTGCACAGGACATAGACATACTCTCAAGAGTATGCATGCCTTCAAGAGTATTCATGCTTTCAGAGACATCCATGTTTTCAGGGACACCCATGCTTTCAGGGATATCTCCCAAATCAATGATATTTTGAAATCCCAAAAAATCAGCAACTGTTATGTTGACAGGTTTGTGATATACATCCTCAGGCGAGCCAATCTGCTGAATCACTCCATTACTCATTACGCATACCAGATCAGCAACTGAAAATGCTTCATTATGGTCATGGGTCACCCATATCGTGGTGATGGCAGTTTTGTTGAGTATCATGGATAAATCAGCAAGAAGGCGTTCGCGCAACCGTCTGTCTAAAGCCCCCAGAGGTTCATCCAGCATTATAAGATGAGGCGATGGTGCAAGAGTTCTTGCAAGAGCAACACGCTGACGCTCTCCTCCTGATAGTTCTTTGATGTCCCTTTTTGCGTATTGTTCAAGATTGACTAATTCAAGCATTTCACTGACTCT
>JADGBC010000219.1:0-504 GCA_015231705.1 Desulfamplus sp.
AGTGGCTTTTAGACAATTTCTATTTTATTGAAGAGCAGATTCGGACAGCAAAGAGGCTTCTGCCTAAAGGCTACTTAAAAGGACTTCCATACCTTAAAAAAGGGTCATCAAGAGGCTTACCCCGTGTGTATGATATTGCTCTTGAGACAATTTATCATGGAGATGGTCGAGTTGATCCTGAAAGGCTGACCAGCTTTGTCAGTGCCTATCAGACTGTTACTGTTTTGCAGATGGGAGAATTATGGGCAATTCCCATCATGCTGCGTTAGGAACTTAATGATCGCCTAAGCGAAATGCGTCATTCTATAATCCGAACAAAGTCAGTTTCGTGAATATATAACTCGCTTCTTTTATGGTTGCAGGCATTGTGCCAGAGGTGTTAGGTATTTAGTTATTTTGCGTTATTGTATTGATTTTAAAGGAGAATAGATATTAAAATTATTTATATGTCTGTCTTGAAGAACCATATAAAAAGGTCATATATACGCATAGGGTATATATGAC
>JADGBC010000219.1:514-3471 GCA_015231705.1 Desulfamplus sp.
ATGGATCGAGCAGCAGCTATCAGACTCCTACCTCACCATAGCTCAATTAGTTCAATCAGAAAATCAGCAGCAGGCAGCAGATCAGCTTTCCATAAGCAACAGCATTGGAAGTCTCCGTTTCCTGAGTGCTATGGACTGGTGCAAGTTTGTTGATACAATGAGCATGGTTGAGAAGACCCTGAGTGATGATCCTGCCGAAATCTATGACAAGATGGATTTTGCCACTCGTGATCAATACCGCCATGTGGTGGAAGATGTGGCAAAGAAGAGCACTCTCTCGGAAAGAGATGTGGCAAGAGAGGCAATAAATCTCGCAAAACAAAGTAAAACAGTTGATGGATTTTCACGAACAAATCATGTCGGCTTCTACCTTGTTGATAATGGGCTTTGCCAGCTTGAAAAGCGTGCTAAGGTAAGATCAAGTGTAGTTGATATGGTTCAAAAAACGGGTCGCAGTTTCCCTTTGTTCCTCTATCTTGGAACGACTCTAATATTTACGATGCTCTTTGCTGCTGCTCTGCTGGCAGAAAGCCGTTCAGAGACCCTACTTGAAGGTACTCTGCTCTGGTTTGTAGGAATCCTCTCACTTATATCTGTAAGTCAACTTTCAATAGCTATAGTAAATCTTCTTGCAACACGTTTTACAACTCCGCGTCCTTTGCCGCGAATGGATTTTTCCAAAGGTATTCCTCCTGAATATTCCACATTAGTTGTAGTTCCGACCATGCTGACAAGTGCAGATAATGTTGCAAATCTGATGGATGCCATGGAAGTCCGTTTTATAGCAAACAGAGATGAAAATATTAAATTCGGGCTGCTTACCGATTTTTCTGATGCCTCTGAGGAAAAAACTGACAAAGACGAAGCACTGTTAATAGCGGCTCAGCAGAATATAGAACTTCTGAACAAAAAATATAGTGATAAAGAGGATATCTTTTTTCTCTTTCATCGCCCCCGTAAATGGAATCAGCAGGAACAAATATGGATGGGTTACGAGAGAAAGCGGGGGAAACTTGCTGAACTTAATCAGCTTATCCTTGGTGGTGCAGGAAGTGGTTTCTCTCTCATTGTCGGGAATAGAGAATTTTTATCAAAAGTGAAATATGTCATAACACTGGATAGAGACACAGAGCTGCCAAGAGATGCAGCATGGCAGCTTGTTGGGGCAATGGCACATCCACTCAACCACCCTCATTATGACGCTGACAGGGGACGAATCGTCTCAGGTTACGGAATATTACAGCCTCGAGTATCTGTAAGTCTGACAGGGACGAATCGGTCGCGTTATGCAGGAATGTGGGGCAGTGATGCAGGTATTGACCCTTACACCCGTATTGTATCTGATCTCTATCAGGATATTTTTGGGCAGGGTTCGTTTATCGGCAAGGGAATCTATGATGTTAATGCTTTTGAACAGGTTCTCAAAGAGCGTTTCCCTGAAAACCAGATACTTAGCCATGATCTTATCGAAGGTTGTTATGTACGCTCAGGATTTATAGGCGATATAGAGTTATACGAAGATTACCCGTCACGCTACAGTGCAGATGTTAATCGCCGCCGCCGCTGGATTAGAGGGGATTGGCAGCTTTTACGGTGGCTTTTTCCGTGCGTTCCCGGGATAGATATGTCATGTCAGAAAAATCCTATTTCCATCTTATCTCGCTGGAAGATATTTGATAACCTGCGAAGAAGCCTTGTTCCGTCTGCATTATGCATCCTGCTTCTGCTTGGCTGGACACTGCTATCTTCGCCTCTGTTATTTACTGCTGCTATCATCGGGATTGTGGTGGTTCCATCTTTGATCTCCTCTCTTATGGCAGTTGCTAAAAAACCTGACGACACATTGATAAGCCAGCATCTTACAGAAGCAGCTCATTCCACAGGCAGAGGTCTTCTACACGCCATTTTTACAATCTTGTGCCTGCCTTATGAGGCATATTACAGCACTACAGCCATTTTACGAACACTGTGGCTCATGCTGGTTTCAGGCAGGGGTCTTCTTGAATGGAACCCGCCTGAAAAACCTGACAAAACAGGCAGGAGAGATATTATTGAACCATTGCTTCGTATGTGGATTGCACCTGTCATTGCCCTATCAGCAGGCAGCTATCTTTTTTATGTAAGAGCAGAAGTCTTGCCCGTAGCTCTGCCTATTCTTACACTCTGGTTTATATCGCCCATTGTCGCATGGTGGTTAAGTGCCCCTATCTCCTCAAAAGAGACTGAACTTGACAAAAACCAGACCATTTTTTTAAGAAAACTCTCCCGAAAGAGCTGGGCTTTTTTTGAGACTTTTGTTGGACCTGACGATCATTGGCTTCCACCTGATAATTATCAAGAAGAGCCTCTTGAGGTGGTTGCTCATCGTACTTCTCCTACCAACATGGGTTTTTCTCTGCTCTCTAATCTATCTGCCTGTGATTTTGGCTATATCTCTGTTGCCAAGTTAATGGATAGAACATCAAACTCTCTCAATACAATGGGTCAGTTGAAGCAGTATCGAGGACACTTCTACAACTGGTATGATACAAAATCTCTTGAGCCTCTGCTGCCCATGTATGTCTCATCAGTTGACAGCGGAAACTTAGCCGCAAGCCTTCTTACCCTTCAGGCAGGGCTGCTTGCACTGCCTGACGAGAAGCTAATTGGAAAACGACTATTTGAGGGTATTTCCGACACAGCAATGGTTCTTATGGATATTGCAAGAGAAAGAAAGAGTGCAAAAGAACGTGATGTTCCAGAAAAACGGGATATTTCAAAACAGCGGGGGGTTACAGAAGATCGTATGGCTGTTACACTCCTTCAATTCACAGCAGAACTCAAATCAATCAGCCAATCCTCCTCTGACGAAACGCTGTTTACTCTAAGAAAGACCATTGATATGCTCGTAAAGTCTGCTAACAATATTGACAGCAACTTTAAAATCACACATGAAAGCAAGGGCAATGCTGCGTGGT
>JADGBC010000219.1:3483-3966 GCA_015231705.1 Desulfamplus sp.
CAGTGTCAATCAGCCCTTGATGAGCTTAACCTGCTTGTACCATGGACTCAATCGTCATTCTCAAAACAGACGCTTAATGAATTACAAACTCTCAGCAATATAACTACGCTGCGTCAGTTAGCAGATATTGATATTTCTTTCATTGATACGGAGATTGACAATCTCAGAAAGATGGAACAGCCTTATAAGCTCAGAGAAATTATCATACAGTCAAGTATCCGAGCAAAAGAGAGAATCGCCTTGCTTGAAGAGCTTGCACTTCACGCAGGAGAACTTGCTGGCAAAATGGAATATCCTTTTCTTTACGATTATACGCGACATCAGCTTGTCATTGGTTACAATGTAAGCGACAACAGAAGAGATGAAAGCTCTTATGATCTTTTGGCTTCTGAAGCAAGACTTACTAATTTTGTTGCCATTGCACAGGGACAGCTTCCGCAGGAGAGCTGGTTTGCCCTGGGTCGTCTTCTTACCAATGCAGGA
>JADGBC010000021.1 GCA_015231705.1 Desulfamplus sp.
GATAAAAGAACGAAAACTATTGAACGAATAACATCTCTTACTACCAATTCAATTGAAAGATGGACCATAAATGACATGGTTGAGGCATTTTCCGATATAGTAGATGGAGAACTCCGAGGAAGGGTTAAGCAAATCTATGAGTATCGCAACTGGATTGCACATGGTAAAAATCCAAACAGGCTCCCTTCAGCCCGAACCGATCCCAAAACTGTTCATATTTCTTTGGTCGATTTTATTCTTCAAGCGAAGCGAGCAAATTCAGCCTAGTCTAAACCTAATGGAATATGACATGAAAAAAATATGCTAACCATGCCATGCACTCGGACGGGAATTCCGCTACGCTCAATTCTCCATTCCCGCTGGTGATGGCGGTGATATGGTTTATTGAGCGTTTACGGTGATATAGAATCAGTAAGTTGAATATTGAAAATTGGGTCAAAAATAAATAGAGGTTAAGCCACTGAGAGGAGAAAAGATGTTTAATATATCCATTCCAGAGAAATTATCTATTAGAATAAATGAATTTGCAGAAATATTCAGCCAGACACCAGAGGAATTTGTCCTTGAGCTTTTAGAAGAACGTCTTGATCATGATAGTGCATATAAAGAAACAGATTACCTGTCTCAGTCAGGTATTAATAAAAAACGTCTTGATCAAGCTGTTGCAGATATTCATAAAGGCAGATACTCGTGTCATGAGTTGACAAATGATTAGCTGGCATTTTCATGCGTGGGAAGATTATCTTTATTGGCAGGAGAACGACAAACGTATTGTAAAACGTATAAATGCGTTGATTAAAGATATATTACGAAGCCCTTTTGATGGGATAGGCAAGCCTGAACCATTAAAGTATCAATGGAGCGGTTTCTGGAGCAGACGGATAAATGAAGAGCACCGCCTTGTTTACACTTTGAAAGACAAGCAGCTTATTATTGCTCAATGTCGTTATCACTATGAAGATTTGTGATTTTATGTGGTATCAAGAGATTATTCCCCTGCCTGATAATTTCATGCAAAGGTCAGGATCAAACTACCGACAGGAGATATAAATAGTTATTAATTTCTTATCAATTATTATCTATAGTTACTCATTATGAGCAAAACATATAAAACAAATGAGTTTTCGAAAAGGATAGGGAAATAGACGTCAACATTAAGAAGGTGGGATGATGAAGGTCGATTGGTTGCCAGGCGGACACCAACAGGTCAACGATATTATGAGGAATCGGATGTTCGAAAAATATTGGGCATCAAGGATATTGAAAGAAAGAGAGATCAAAGAGATAATTGAGGAACCTGAATCGTGAATATTTCTTTAGCCCACAAAATAGAACTAAGGCCTAACAATATCCAGAAAGGATATTTTGCACGGGCCTGTGGCACTGCCAGGTTTGTCTGGAATTGGGGTCTTTCTGAATGGAAAAGGCAATATGAAGAAGGGTTGAAACCTTCGGGATTGGGATTGAAAAAAGAGTTCAACGCAATCAAGAAAGAGCAGTTCCCCTGGGTTTTTGAGGTGCTCAGAGACGCCAATAGTCAACCCTTCAGTAATTTACAGAAAGCCTTTATCGGCTTTTTCAAAGGGGTTTCCAAATACCCGACATTCAAAAAGAAAGGCATTAGTGATAGTTTTTACATCGCCAATGACAAATTCAGGATTGAAGAGAAGAAAATACATATTCCCAAGCTCGGATGGGTAAGAATGACCGAGTGTCTTGCTTATTCTGGAAAAATTTTGAGTGCCACGGTTTCCCGGACTGCAGGTAAGTGGTTTGTCAGTTTAAACGTCCAAATGGATATTACTCCGGCAACATGCAAAAACCAAGCGGTTGCAGGTGTAGATCTGGGAGTGAAAAATCTGGCAACACTATCAACTGGTGAAGTGATTGAGGGACCAAAAGCATTGCGGAAGATGCAAAAAAAGCTGAAAAGGCTGCAACAATCACTATCCAGAAAGAAAAAAGGGTCAAAAAACCGAGAAAAACAAAAGCGGAAAGTGGCACGTCTGCACTATCGGATTTCATGTATTCGGCTGAATGCTCTCCACAAGCTCACATCAAAGTTAGCCCGGAACTATTCTGTTATTGTGATCGAAGACTTGAATGTCCGTGGAATGATGAGCAACGACAAATTGGCAAAAGTCATTTCAGACATGGGTTTCCATGAATTCCGTCGTCAACTTGGCTACAAGTCACCGATTGCCGGGGCTCATGTGATCATTGCGGATCGATGGTTTCCGTCATCGAAAAGATGTTCATCGTGCGGTGAAAAGCATCAGGGACTCACTCTTTCGGATCGGACTTTTGTCTGTCCGGCGTGTTCATTCAAGATTGATAGAGATATCAATGCTGCAAAAAATTTGGAAATGTACCCCGAATTAATGGCAGCATAACCAATAACAATACCGTCGGTTTGACGGAATTTTAAGCCTGTGGAGAGGAAATGAGACCTAAGCAGTTAATTCGGGCACACTCTGTGAAACAGGAATTTTTCATCACTCAAACTCACATGAGTAAGAGTGAGTAAGAAGAAAGGAACAGAAAAAATTGTTGACAGGAATTCAGGAAATTCTCACAATTGGCTTCATTATTGTATGTCTGTTTTTTATTCCAAGACTTTTCAGGAACACTCAGCCCCGCTACCTTAAAAAGGCCAGGATAGATTCAAAGATTTCCGGCAAGATGCGTCTTGGTATAGTTCTTTCTGTGATACTTCCTCTTAGTGCCGCTTTCATTCTTAGACCCTGGGAGGGTAATTTTATTCTTTTTCTGTCTGTTGCTATTCTGCCGATTGCAGTGGGTTGGGCAGGGGTATGGGTAATAAATGGCTTTAAAAACAAAGATTCCATTTATTAGGCAAGCAACTCAAATGAAAGGAGATAATAAAAATGATTTGCGATGTGTTATTAACCAAGAAAGATAAAAAATTTATTGCTCGTGTCTGTCAATATCCTGAAATTGTGGCTGAAGATGATACTGAAGAAGCCGTATTATCTGCTACACGGGTCAAATTAAAAACATTGTTCTCAGGCTCACGGGTTGTAAAAATCAATATTGAACCAGAATCCTATGAACACCCATGGTTTAAATATGCGGGTATGTTTTCAAATGATTCTGATTGGGAAGTTTTTCAAGAAGTAATTGGTCAATATCGTAAAGAAACAAATTCAAATATAGATATAGTATGATGTTCATTTTAGATACTGACCACATATCTCTTTTTCAGAGAAATAACCCTGATGTTGTCTCACGTATCATAAAAACTCCTCCCGATAAATTAGCAACTACTATTATCACTTTTGAAGAACAGATTAGAGGCAGGTTAGATATTGTCCGCAAAGCCGTTACACGTAACTATAAAGATTTCAAAACTATACCATTATTGGAAATAGAAGATTGGTCAACAAAAAGTGTCTAACAAGCGTTTTAGGGGCGTGTGGTTTTGTGGTTAATCGTTTGTTGGTGGTCGCCTTCGGGCAGACACTTAAATTTATTGATAGATATACACATCCAATTGCTGAATTACAAATACAGATGGTGAATAGTCAACATAGTAGTTAAATATAGATAGGAAATAGTTAATATTCACCACTTAAAATAATGATAGAAAATTGTCCTTGTTGCATTGAATGAATCCTCTTCATAATTGTATGTAAGGCATCAATATTGCTTTTGTTCTGTTGATAAAGGAATAGAAATCATGAATAAAAAAAGTAAAAACAGTGCTTTTACGCTCACTGAAATGATGGTCGCAATTGCAATCATAAGTATCTTGGTGTCCGTTGCCATACCTAATATTATAGATTGGTTGCCTGATTACCGCTTAAAAAGCATGGCAAGAGGAATTCGTGCCGATATGCAATTGGCAAAGCTATCTGCTATTAAAAACAACCAAAGTTGCAAAGTTCTGTTTGAAGCTACAGGCTATCGTATCTGGTCTGATCCTGGTCCTGACGGGCAATGGGGTGATACTGTTCTGTCTGAACGAAATGACAATGTTGTGCTAAGGTCTGTTGTTTTTGAACACGGTATCAAGTATGGCAAAGGTGTTTCTACCAAAAATGTCCCAGGTGTTGCATGGGCAGCCACTCCTGTTTTGGTGAGCTATAATAATCAAATCCTAACCTTTAATTCCCGTGGAACATGCAATAGTGGCTATGTGTATCTTGATAACAGTAAAAATACACAGACCTACAGTGTTGGAACTTTTACTACAGGTATGATTTTAGTTCAAAAATGGGATGGTACACAATGGGATTAATTATAACTGTCTTAATTTGCAATACCTATTCAAAATAAACAGGTGCAATATGTATAATTTAAAAAGAACACCATTTTTAAGAAATAAACCTAAGGGATTTACTCTGATTGAGATTATGATTTCCCTTGTGATCTCAATTATATTGATTGGTGCTACTTATCAAGTCTTTATAAATCAGAATAAAAGTTACATAATCCAAGAAGAAATTGTTGAAATGCAACAGACATTAAGAGGAGCACTTGTAATACTTGAAAGAGATATAAGGCTTGCGGGATATGATCCACAGGAGGCTAACAAAGATAATCCCAATACTTATGCCATAACTACAGCAACGGATATTAGTTTCGGGTTCACTGCCGATATTAATGAAAATGGTGATAGCCCCGCTGCTAATATCCCCTCCCCCGGGGAGACTGAAATATTTTTATATGAGTTGTATGATCCTGTGGTTTATCAGGGAAGCACTGTCTACAGTCTCACAAGGACTCCCCCACCCCCGTTAGGGGTAAGAAGAGCGATCGGAATGAACATCGAGGATCTCAGGTTTGCTTATTCTTACGATGCAGACACCAATGGCAATATTGATAGATCTGCTGGCAACAATATCATATGGGCATATCCAAATCTCGGAACCAATACCTGGTTCTCTATAGATGACAATGATGACGGAGTGATTGATCAGGCTGATACACCCGGCGGTGTCGATACTGGAACACCGTTCAATCTTGCTGATATAAGAGCCGTAAGAGTCTGGATACTTGTCAGAGCGGACAAGCCGGACAGTGATTATATTAATTCCACTACCTACGTTGTTGGTTCCAATCATTTTACGCCTCCTGCCAATGATCACTTCAGGAGGGTATTGTTGGATATAACTGTTAAATGCAGGAATATGGGAATGTAAATATTATGATAGAAAAGAGAAAACCATCTGAAAAAGGCTTTACACTGATTGAAATTGTGATTGCCATGTTAATTTTCACTGTGGGACTCCTGGCCGTCGGTGGAATGCAGATATCTGCAATACGTGGAAATGATCAGGCTGCCGGTTTTACTGAGGCTCTGATAGTGGGACAGAGCAAAATCGAGGAACTCTCATTATTGCTGTATACTGATCCTCTGCTTAACGACACTGCCGGAGCTTATCCAACGGTTAGAAATTCTCATACAGGTAACTATGATTTCTTTATTGGAGTGACTTTGACTCCACCATCACCAAATGATAATAAAAAAGAGGTAAAACTTCGTGTGCAATGGGAACAATTCGGAACAAGGCAGATTGAATTAAAAACACTGGTATTGCGATAAAGTTTATTATACCCAGAAAAGTATCTGCTTCGATTCTGTTTAATCTAACTCAATCTGCTCCCGGTTATGCCTGCTGTGTTGGTAAATACCTTGCCGGTTTCCTTTATGTGAAAGTCTCTTTAAATAGCTGTGCTTATGTGACTTTCATTGTTAGTTGTGGCCATGAGCGAATACTTCGCTCCGGCCGTGCCGGTTATTAGAAAGGAGGACTAAATGAAACGATTTATTTCAAACCTGAATACTGTTTTTCGTCCAGTTCATAATGAAAATGGTTCTGCCATACTTATATCAATGATAGTGCTTGTGCTGCTCACACTTATCGGTATATCAGCAACAAATACAAGCCAGATAGAGCTTCAAATAGCGGGGAATGAAAAGATATACAGGCAGAATTTTAATCTTGCAGAAGCAGGTACCACAGAGGCTGTCCAGATTTTAAAGAGCACGCCGCCTGAAGCACTGAAAGACGATAACAAATTTACCTATGGCAATCCGGCATATCTATCGTGGCTAAAACCAGACGGAACCAATATGAAAGACACCTCTAATGCTGCCAACTGGAATACCAATTCTGCTCTTAATAACAATGTGAAATATGCGGCTGTTGAGCATGGTCTTGCTGGCGGTGCATCCATTGATTTAACGGCATCAAGTCAATTATATGAATATAGTATTTTTGGACTTTCAGAAAATAATAATGGACAAAGTCTCATACAAATAGGCTACAGAAGAAGATTTTGATATATATAAAATACATCACTAAAAAGGAGGTTGCATATGCGTAATAAAAACAACTGTTTTAGCTCTCTTTTTCTTCCTTGGGATGGAAAAAGGCTCAAGCTAAATGTCATCTCTCTTTTCTGTTCAGCTCTTGCTCTCCTCTTTTTTTCAGGAAGAGCTGTCGGGACACCTATTGATATTGCTGATATTCCTCTGGATTCACAGCTTTCAGCAGCCGCACCAAACCTTATGTTTGGGCTGGATGATTCAGGAAGTATGGACTGGGAAATACTTACAACTGAATCCGACGGGCTGTTTAATATTAGCAATACCCATTACGAATATGTTTTTGATAATCCAGGCGACAATCTTTACACATCAGGGACTAATTCAAGTGTTATAACAGGAAGCAACAGAGCATACTGGAAATCTCAGTGGTCAGATTATAATGTTATGTATTATAATCCTAAAATAGATTACAAGCCTTGGCAGGGATTTCCTGATGAAAATGTCACCAGGCCGAGATCTCATCCATATTATAACAGCACTGCCCCTCAAGGTAATCAACTGAATGCTGCTGTAAGGCCAAAACCTTACACAAGCAACGAACCTCCTGCTGTAAGCTCTCCTTCAACCAGAAACTGCCTGGAACTGCAAGCCACCTATTGGACAATAAACTCAATAGATATAAAAAATGCACACTACTACACCTGGAATGATGCCAACGGCAACGGCACAGTCAATACCGGAGAGATCTATCTTGTCAACCTTGACGGAGCAAAAACATATTATCAGCTCAATGGTGACAATGATAATAAGGTAGAGTCTGGAGAGTTATCAATCACTGCCAGCCCCCCCGCAGGTGCTACTACCAGCCGAACATATGCACAGGAGCTCCAGAACTTTGCAAACTGGTACACTTTTTATAGAAAACGAAGATTAACTGCTACAACTGCAATCGCAAACGTTATACCCAAACTGCAAGGGGTTAATGTGGGTTTTAGAAGTATCAATGGCCATATAATTAAACGGGTAATGCCTATCAATGTCGGAGGTTTCAATTACACCGACGATTTACTTGACCTTCTATTCTCCTATCATCAAGGTACACATACAACCGGATCAACCCCTCTGAGGTTAGGAACAGAAAATATTGGCAAGTATTACGACACGATACAGACAATAACTCCTGCCGAACCCGAGCTTGCGACATCGCCCATTGAACTTGGTCCAAGCGGAGAGTGCCAGCAGAATTTTACCATTATGTTTACAGATGGTGCCTATAACGGTAATTCACCAGGGCTGGGTAATGTTGATAGTGGTATGCCCGCACCTTATGGCGATACTGCATCAAACACTTTGGCTGATGTTACCATGTTTTACTGGAAAAGAGACCTTGCCCCAACTGTTGACAATAAGGTTCCTACAAATTTTTATGACAGTGCTAACTGGCAGCACATGGTTACATATGTCGTCTCATTTGGTCTTGTTGGCAATCTCAATCCAGCCAACTACGATCTGTACAACATTAATCCGGCACTAAGGATATACCCAACCTGGCCAAGCCCGATAAACAGCGACAAAGAGAGACTTGATGATCTATGGCATGCGGCTGTAAACGGACGGGGAAAATATCTGAGTGCAAAAAATCCGCAGGCTCTTATTGATGCTTTTGATGAGGTTATTAATGACGTAATCGCCAGAATTGGCTCAGGAGCATCGGTTTCCATAAATGGTGAGGAGCTGCATGCTGGATCAGTTGTATATCAGTCTCGCTACGCAACAGATGGCTGGACAGGAGATGTAATGGCCTATGGTATTGACCCTGTAAGCGGTGCTGTAATACTCAATCCTCCAAAATGGTCTGCCAGTGAGGAACTCGACAATGCACAGATCGCAAATGCAAGCTACTGGGATACAGTAAGAATCATAGCTACATATAACGATTCCACATCTGCCGGGATTCCATTTCGCTATTCAAGCCTCTCCGCTGGGCAGCAGGCAATTATTAACGCAGATATGGTTAACTATCTAAGAGGAAACCCCTCTTTGGAACAAAAAAATGGGGGTGTTTATAGAGACAGAATGCTAAAGATAAATGGCGTGACAGTTCGACAAGACACAATGCTTGGTGATATTGTTCACTCCGCACCTCTTTATCACAACAATGTAATTTATGTAGGTGCCAATGATGGCATGCTCCATGCGTTTAACGCTGATACCGGTAAAGAGCTTTTTGCCTATGTTCCAAATCTGGTCTTTAGCACTCTGCCGCAACTAACAAATCCAATATTCAGCCACAAGTTTTACGTTGACCTTACCCCTTTTGCAAAGACTATTGATACTGGTGCTTCTCTTGCAACTCTTTCCAATCAAGACATCCTGGTGGGAGGGCTTGGAAAAGGAGGAAAAGGATATTATTGCATTGACGTAACAGATCTCGTCACCAATGATGCCGATCCTTTGTCAATAACAACAGAAGCCCAGCTTGCAACCAAGATAAAGTGGGAATACCCTAATGCAAGTACTCCTATAGCAGATACTGCTGATATGGGATACACCTTCAGCCGTGCAATCGTAGTGAGATCCAACTTGTCAACTATTGCCAACAATCCAAAGGGCTGGGTAGTTATTTATGGGAATGGATACAACAGCACCAACGAAAGTGCCGTACTTTTCGTGCTTGATGCTGTAACAGGAACTCTTCTAAAAAAGATAGACACTGGATTCAACCCTTCAAACGGGCTATCAACTCCTGCACCCGTGGATGTGGATGGCAATTATATTGTTGACTATGTATATGCCGGTGATCTGCAGGGCAATATGTGGAAATTCGATCTTACCAGTAATAATGTTGCCAACTGGGAAGTCTCCTACAGCACTGCTTCTATTCCTAAACCCTTGTTCAGAGCTATGGATGGTGTAGCTACTCCCAACTATCAGCCAATAACCTCTAAACCTGATATCATGTTTCACTGTTCCAAACCAGGATACTTGGTGGCTTTTGGTACTGGTAAATATCTTGGTTCCTCAGATCTTTCTAATACCAAAACTCAGACCCTGTACGGAATTTGGGATTATGGTGATGATGCAGATAACAGTGAGTATCTTGGCTCTTTTCAGCGTCTATCTACACAAAAACTTTCCAATCAGCCAAATACTGTTGAGCTTCTTGAGCAGACGGTCATTTATCAAGGCGTAATAAACAATAAGAGCCTCAGGGTTACATCGACCAATATACCGCAATGGGATACTGTTGCTGATGCCACTGTTGGCCAAAATCCAGATCCCTCCAAAGATGTGGGCTGGTATATTGATCTTCCAACACCCAAGGAGCGAATAATTCATGATCTTATGATCAGGGGCGGTAAGGTCATAGCCACATCAATAATTCCTCAGACGGGTTCGCCGTGCAGTGCAGGTGGTTCATCCTGGCTGTTTGAACTTGATGCCTGTACGGGAAGAAGACCGCCAACACCTCAATTAGATATAACTGGAGATGATATTATTAACCAGTCTGACCTTATAACAATACCTGATCCTGCAAATCCTGGAAGTTTTATCACAGTGCCTCCTGATGCATTTGGATTTGACAGTATTGTTTACCCGCCGGTAGTTCTGGATGTTCCAGATAACCCGACTGAAATTAAATATTTCAGCACAAGCGGGGGAAGCATTACAACAGTCCGAGAGATAGATGAAGGTTCAGGAGTATATTTCTGGCGGGATCATTGATTTGTTCACCAATATTCCCAAGATTCTGCTGTTTTTGCTGTTGAGCTAAACGGAGATGGCTGGATTCCATCCGGCCATCTCCAAGCATGAACACCATGATCTTTTTTCAAGTAAAAGTCTAAGAGATAAAAATTAAGGAGAAACATATGATTTGCATAATTGAAAAAAAAATCAAACTCTGGAAAATAGCAGTTTTTATTACTGTTATTGCAGTCTGGTCTGTGGGTATTGTGGCCGCTGAGGAGTCAATTCAAATACTTTCCATAAAACCCGTACCAGATTTAACTGTTGATGACAACTCGACCTTGGAAGACAAAACTGATGTTTTTCATGAAAGCGGAGTTGTTGACCGGATTGGCATGAGCGAAGAGGGTAAGACAGAGATCGTAATTGGTGATCGTTTGAAATATCTGGCTCCATCTACAAACTATTATTCCAGGGAAGGCAACTTGATTTCTCTGACTTACTTCCATGTAGGGTCAAATGTTGGTTATCTTGTCAACAGTGCAGGGGAGATTACAGACTTGTATCTGCTTGACAAGTAAATTAGGAGAATGAGCATGTTTAAAATTACCCTGACATTTTTTATTGCATTATCATTTTTTGCTCTATTTACTACATTCTCCCATAGTGAGTACTATCAATATACTGATGCAAACGGGAAATTAAGATTTACAGATGATATTTCAAATGTTCCAAAATCACAAAGAGAAGATATAAAAAAATTTAAGTCAGTAAAGACTTACTCTCCCCAACAATCAGATACGGAACTCCAGACTGAAAGCAGCAATGCATCTTCTTCAAGCACTAAAACAAACGCTAATGAGCAATCCGTGGGAAAAGAGAGTCAGGCAGCAGATGTAGAAATTGGTGATATGCATAAAAGATTAAATCAACTCTATACCGAACTTGAGAAGGAGCGTTTGGGACTTGAGGCACAAATTCCTGAGAAAGGTGCAACCCCAAATGAACGTGTCGAATACTCGGCTAAAGTTGAAGCATTAAACGCCAGAGTTAAGGAGTATGAAAAGGAATTGACGATATTTAATGAAAAGATGGATGCAGTGAATGCCAGCAAAAAAGCCAAGAGCAGCAGCGGACAACCATAAAATAGATTTTACATCAATTATTTTTTCCTGAAAATATCTTTATAAACTAAAGGGGAGCTGTATAATTTAAATTACAGCTCCCCTTTAGTTTATATACTCAAAAACAACACCTTACTATTGTTTCTCTGGCATATTAGCATCTGTCAGAATCAGGATAGTCAGGCTTTTACAGGATGAATAAGGTTTTGTTTGTATCCTGCAAATCGTGACCATCCTGATTATCCTGATTCTGACAGTTAAGAATCTATTTTTTCGAACACGTTTTTTCAAGAAAATTTATGATAATGCTCTGCAATTCATTGATGCTGATAACGCCATCCCCATTTCGGTCATTACACCCTGAAGGAGGACTCACTCCCAGAAACTGATCATAGGCAGCCGTCACTTCACTTTCTTCTACTCCATTAATACCATCGCAATCTCCAAGGCAGCAACTTCCAAAGTCAATAGTACCTGCATTGCCCTCTACAGTTATTCTATTGCCGTCAGAATTAGAAGCTTCACTGGTCTTAATTGTTAGAACAGTGGATGCCCCACTTGATACAGTGGAAACAACGCTAAACCTGACAGACGCAACAACTCCGGACTGGATAATAGATTCATAGTGGCTATCTTCTTTAGACACCACTCCAATCCTGAAAGTCTTTAATGATCCTGAATCGGAGTCTGAAGCAACCTCTTCAATTACAACTTCCTTGCCGGCATTGCTTCCCTCAGCTCCTATAGTTGCTGATGGAGCCTCCAATAGTGAAGAATCATAGGTTATGTCTGCTGATACAGATGCTATCTGATTGCCGTTGGTGTCAAGATCCAAATCCAAAGATACCGAACTCAAACAGCCTGTAGTTTCGTCAGGCATTTTGATTGACGGGCAGTAGCCGTAAGCACAGGGAATACTATAGAAGACAGAATCACTCTTTTTAACGCCTGAGTAATCAACCTCTATTTTAAGATTATGCTCCACAGCATCAGCCGAACCTGTTTTGTATTCAATTACATAGGGATGCAGGACTGTACTTGCAATTTCCTGATAGATAGCTTTTAGTTCGGATGAGTCAGGAGCTCTATAGTAGGTTCCGCCTGTGCCGTCAGCTATATTTTGCAAAGTTGAACTATCAATACCTGAACCCAAACCTATGGTATAGACAGGAATGTTTTTATCCTTTGCGTGAGCTATTACATCAGTCTCATTATATTGATCTGAATTGCTGGAACCATCAGTCATGGCAATCACTATTTTACGCCCATCCCCTTTAAGGGCATCGGTCTCAGTGACAGATTGATGGATGGCATCATACAGTGCGGTACCGCCTCCACCATAAGGATGGTTATTTATAGCATCCAGCAGAAGTTTTTTATCAATTGTAAAGTCCTGAATAACCTCTACCGAAGAGTCAAACTTTATTATCTGGGTTAAATCATTCGCTTCGAGATAATTCAAAAAATCAGAGGCCGCACTTTGAAGATCATCAATGGCCTGGGAAAGAGGAGGAGTAGAAGAACCCATGCTGCCGCTGTAGTCCAACACCAAAGAGATTGATACAGCAGAATCATAGTAAGTAACAGAGTCTATAGTGCCAGGATTATTGTCCTCAAACAGAGAAAAATTGGATTTGGTCAGATCTTTTATGATATTTCCATTGCCATCAATGACACTGACTAAATTTTTGATTGTATTGTAACCAGCAGTATCAACCTGATGTATTTGAAGCCTCATCCCAGCTGACTCCACTTGAACAGTCAATTTACCTGAAGTTGTCTGACCGCTCTCATCCTTGATGGTGCATGTAACAATGTAGTTTCCAGGATTTGCATACGAATGGCTTGGATTCTGTTCATTACTATATGCAGTATTGTCTCCAAAATCCCAGGAATAAGTGTAGGTATAAGGAGACAAACCACCTGTCGCTTCAACAGAAAATGTTACCGGGAATTTAGCTGAAATTTTGGTCTCACTTGATTTTATCGAAACAAAACTTAAAGGCTCGGATGTACCTGAACGGACACAACGAACAGAGTTTGTGTAATCTTTTTTGCGTGCATAAACAACACCAGAGCCAGAATAGAGAGCCCAGGCACCCTGTGCACCTGAAATATAACTGCTTCCTGACCAGTATCCGCTATTTTGGAGTCCAACAGTAAAATATCCTTGATTGATGGCTGGAGAATAAGTAGTTAAATCTACAATCGTTTCAAGTTCACGTATATTGGGAAGACGCCAGTCGCTGTATTTGCCAAGCGTCAGATCTTCACTGTACTCAAGAGCCTCTTCCCATGTTCGCTTTTCCCCGTCATCAGACTTTTGCCACATCAGGCCTGTATTCAAATCTGTAATGGTGCCATCGCCATTGTCTTTGTAAGATGGTGTCAATTTTACAGAACGAACACAACGGGCATACCCACCATTAGTAGTGCCATAAGTCCCTACATAACCATCAGTAAAATTGACATACCACGCATTGCCAGTACCATTTGAGTTTGGGCTTTTAGACCAGTATGATGAACTTTTTGTATTGGCAAAAATTGGATTGACCGCAGGGTTGCTTTTTCCCAGATCTACAATAGAGAATAGCTCATTTCTCTCAGGCAGCCTCCAGTCAGAATATCCGGCAAGTTCAAGATCATCGCAGTAGTCACAAGCTGCCTGCCATTTTCTTTTTGCTCCGTCATCTTCTTTTTGCCACATAAGCTGGGTATTACTATCAGTTATGGTTTTACCTTCCGAGCCACTCTGATAAGCCATTTTAGGTCCGTTATAATGAGCATCCTGGCGATAAAAATCTTTTTCCTGTTCCGGAGCACACTCTACTATATTCCCGTATATGTTATAGCAATTGTCAATACCGGTGTCAGGGAGTTTGTATGTATCTGCTGCATATGCCATAACCACGCCGAAGAAGATGAACAGAAAGGCAGTAATTGCAATGTTTACAGTCTGTTTCATGATTTTGCCTCCTCTTTAACTCTTTTATCAACTATTTCCGACCAATGTCGAAAAAAATCATCTATATATCAAATAAGGGTGGCTGTTTTCCGGCCACCCTGAATCATGAAAATCAGAATACATTTTCACGGTAAATGTTCATGGGCTCTGGCATTATGACACCATAAGCATGAAAACCAGGATATGTTTTAACGTTAAAAAGCAATAATGCTGGTTTGTAATCAAATGAACGCACTAATTAAATGGGGAGACGCTTGGAAGAGTCTCCTCTTCTCCTTTTTGAAATGGTAGAATAAAAGTCAACTCTGATATTGTTTCTGTTCCAGAGACAATAGTGCTTGCCCTGATTTGAGCTTCAATCCAGACTGCATAGTGTTTCAAATAGACAAGGTTAAAATTGGCAACTCCATTCTCATCTGTTGACAATGTTTCAGGCACATTTCCAGAACTTGAGTTTGGTGGGGTTATACCATTGCCGTCAGGATCATTCTCCCAGGGATCTAAAATGGTGTTCCTGTTAACATCTTCATTTGAGTTCCAGCTTGTATAGTTTACTACCCATTCGTCATCTGCATTTTTAACCCAACTACCTTTGGCGTATTGAGTTGGCCAGTTATTAAGGGATACCTTCTGATTGGCTACAGGATGTCCGCCAGCATCTGACACTAAAATTGACATCGGAAGTATATAGTGTGTGTTGGTTTCATCTGAACTGATTGTAGAACTTCGTCCAATAACAATAGAACCAGGAGTGCCACCAATAACAATACTGACTTGTGCAGGAGGAATGCTTGAAGCCGTTGATATATTGGTAACTCGTGCACTTACCTGAATACCGTTACCACCTGACGGAATTGATCCGGAGGTGAATTTTGAGCGTGCTACACCAGAATAATCAGTCAGTGCCCATCCTGGAACAATTTTCTCTCCTCCTCCCAATGGAGTATCGATTGAAAACATAACCATTGCGTTTGCTACAGGTTGATCATTACTATTTTTTACTGTCACAACAAGATCACTCACATTATAGACACCGCCTGAACTTGGCGGGATAACAGTTGGCGACGCTTGAAGCGAAATATGTTCAGCATGTTCAGGAGATGCCGCAATTGTTGCGGTCATGCTGTCGTTCTGGTTGTAATTGTTTAAATCCAAAACATAAATTGAGGCAATGCCAGCAACATCAGATTTAAAATAAACATCTTTATTGCCAACAATGTTATCAAATGACAATTGCTGATTACTCCAGGGGCCATTGATGCTCGCACTGAACTGACCAATTGTTGATATAAAGCCAATCTTAGTCTTTGCTGGTACCTTGGCAGTTATTTTTAATGGCTTACCACCAATAGCCAAATCTATATTATCATCTGGTGGGAGTGAATCATCTACAGGATCAGTAGCTATAATCCTCAAAGTGTCACCAAGGTTGTTAACAGAATATTTATGCGTCTTAATATCTCCAAGACCTTCAACTTTAATCGGGGCATCCCCAACAGCAAAACCCTTTACGCCTATGCTAAAGTTACCATAAAAATCAGTTTTGCCTACAATGCCACCATTAGTTAATATAAAGTCTACAGGATTGCACACTATAGGGTTTGTTGTATTGTCGCAGGTTGTAGTATCAGTGATTATCGGGTTACCAGTTGTTTTGTCTATAACTGCAGGGTCTGTCACTATCATTTGAACATAACCTGCTGCAAAGGAGTCTCTGCTGACAGTTATTGTTGCATCTTGGATTGGATTGCCTCCGGCATCTTTTGCAGTCAGGGTTAATATGGTGATGGTCGATTTAGAGGTGTCGTCACTATCAATCTCCAAGCTCGTATATCTGCCTGGATCCAGTGTCAATGTACTTCCAGATATCTGTATCGGGATCTTCTTGGTCACCTTATCAGCCACAGATGCTGTAATGATAACGGTCTGATTACCCTGCTCAAAATGTCCTGATGAGAAAGAGACAACCGCCTTGCCGTTGTCATCAGTAACAGCCGATGAACTGGTGATCTGCCCGGCAGTTATTGAGAAGGTCACTTTTACATTTTTAAGTGGCGCGCGATTTGTGTCAATTACAGTGGCAGTTATGTCAGATTTATCAGAGTTATCAGATTTTACTGAATTCTGGCTCATTGACAAAGACATATCCTGTACTCTATCGGATATAGAGCCATTAGAAGTTGTTCCAGCACCTTGTATCATTGTAAGGTAATAGTTATCCCGTTTAAATTTAGCCTGACTTGGGCAATGGACTACAATGTAATATTTGCCAGTAGAGGGGATATCTATATTTGAGCTGTATGTGAAGTCCTGATCTTTGTAATCAACAAAAAAATCTGTAATTACTTTATTTGAAGAATCACGCAATTCAACAAGCAAGGCATCATCAACAGCAGTAGCATCTTCAGGAAATTTATAGTATGCACTTATATTATAAGTTCCGGCAGCGTTGACATTCACTGCATACCAGTCATAATCAAGAGCATGCCACATTTTGCCAACGATCTGCTCTCCAAAATTTATTGAAGTTGCAGATGACATGTTTTCGTTAGGCTCGCTCTCATATTTTGACGCACTATAAACATCTGCACCTGACAATGTAATAACGAATAATGTAAACAGACAGACAAATAAAGTTAACGATTTTTTCATAGTCCCCCCTTAATGCTATGTAGTCATCTACGAACTTATAATAATCTACGAACTTATAATAATATATACATTATCGTATATTATAATGCATGAATTATACCATGTATGGCTTATTTATAACCGTATTTTAAAAGAATAGGGCTTTAATCTTTCTTGTATAAGCTGTTAAGAAAGATCAAGCCCAATTTTTTCCTTTTCAAGGATTCACAATACTTTATTCTACACAGTGACGTGACCGATTTTTAAACTTAAAAAGAGAGGGTTCTTGTCTCTTCTGCACCACCACCGGAGCAACCGGCCTCTCTGTTGTCACCAGAATTGCATTTGAGCATATAAGTTATTGTAATTTCATCACCTGAGCCTACCTGAAATGTGTAGCGATAGGGATTATTGGTGTAACCGTTTGCCGGATCACGGAAAGTTCCTAAATATGTGTAAGCATCAGGATAAACAATATCTGTCCTTGTGTAGTCATTGCCAGATGCTTCATTGTGATACTCCACTTTAAATGTTGAACCTGCAATCGGCGGATTACCGTTGACATCCTGGAGATAGATACTCAAAAAAACAATATTATCATATTGAACATACTTATAGTCAAACATCGCTTCACCTGAAAAAAGCACAGGTATTCTTGCCATAATGACATTGGACAATCCCTTTGAACTATCTTCCCATACAGGGAAAGCACTGCTGACACTTCCGGAAGATCTGTAGAAACTTATGCCTTCGCCTCCAGCATAGAGCTCAGTCGTTGAATCGGTATTGTCAGCAGCAATGGCATAAAGGGCAGAGCCTGAAAGTCCCTCGTTGGTTTCATACCATGATGCTGTTGGGGTCATGGTAAAGTCAGAGTTAACAGAGTGTGCAAATATTTTTCCGGTCGCACCTTCGCGAGGACCGTACCATGCAACTGTATAGAGGGTATGGTTATATCTGTCTAACAAGATATCCTTGATATTTGTCCCTCTATCCATTCCTGTTGCATACTGTGTCCATGTCCTGCCGCTGTCACGACTTACCCAGACCGCACTGTTTTGAGTCCCTGCATAAAGTATATCAGTACCAGAAGGGGTGCGGTAGAGTTCTATACATGTGATATAATCTCCTGTAAATCTTCCTGTAGAATCCCAGGTCTTTCCACCGTTAGTGCTTTTATAGACTCCGGTTGCTGTGCCAGCGTACAGAACGGCAGTTGATGCATGAGTGCCGGGCACCTTCACGATATCCCACACTGTCCAGCCATGTCCAACCTTGTTGGCAGTCACAGAAATTGTTATTTTATCGCCATTTGTAAACTCTGCGTCTGCCCCTTTTATTGTAAAACTTATCTCATCATTATCTGACTTATAAACTTGACCATTCTGTGCAATTCCTGCCTGCATGCCTGATACACTGCCTGAAACTGTCCAGTATGTTGGACGAGCTTCGTAGGTCATAAAGGTGAAAAAATCGCCTGTTTTAAAAGGAGTTTTTCCTTCAGAGATTGTAAAACCAATCTCTTTGTTATCAGAGAGATAGGCAACACCATTAGAGGCAGTTGTTTTCTGCATGCCTGAAACAGAACCACTTACCTGCCAGTATGGCTGTGCAATTTTTGGAACAGTTTTAAACTGAATCACATCACCAACAAGAAATGGAACATCTCCAGGGACAATCTTGAAATCAATAAATCTTGATGTAAAGGCAGTATTTATTTTGGCATTATCAAGAGTGCCTGAGACTGAACCTTTGACTGTAAAAATGGTCGAAGTGTCTCCAAGAAGTTGTGCTTTATCAATATCTACATAGACACAGGTAAGAGTCCATGTCTCCTCTTTATCAAACTGTTTTGGAGTTATGTCTGTAACACCGCCTTTTGGTACCGATATCATGGTCACATCAGCTGTATTGCCTACAACATATCTGACAGTCCACTGCTCTGTTTTTGTGGTGGAACTTGTCTTGAAACTGTCCATTCTTCCATCAGGAAAGGGTACGGCACTTGAATTAAGAACAGGTACAGGTGTATTGGGATTTTTTTCCAAAGCAACGGGATCAACAGCAGTAATAGAAGATGGGGAATTTACAGTTGCATCAGGGACAATACAGGTTAAAGTCCAAACTTCTGTCTTGGCACTGTAACCAAGTTTTGGAGATACAATCTCGCCTTTGCCTGATATTGCATTGATCACACCGCCTGATGGTTCAAAGTTTTCTCCATCATCTGCAAACAAGATCCCTTTACCTTCTGTTCCCATCCAGACATAATCACTTCCGCCATCATCGCACAGAACCGTAAGCACCGCAGCCTGTGTGGAATATAGACCAAACCACTCCTCGGTATTGTTGCTGTTCCAGTTCATTCCGCCATCAACAGAGCGAAAAAGATTTCCCTGTCCAAGATATCCGGTACCAACATATATGGTATTGTGGTCATCAGGATCAACACTTATGGCACTGTTGCCTTTTATATATGGGTCAATCCAGTTCTGGCCAGATCTTGGATTCAATGTTGATTTGCTGATATTTTCCCAATTTCTACCGCTGTCAGTTGATTTATAGACACCTCCGCCATTGGTTCCGGCGTACATGATATGAGAATCATATCCAGGTGTCACGGCAATGGATGTAACATGGGTGGTTGGACCACCATCAGTTTCTGCTGTAACAGATACCATTCCTTCAGCAGGAGATGGGTTCGGAGTTGAATAAAGCGTACTCGTTGCTCTGCCACTCCTCTGTATAGTAGATCCATCTGGATTCATTCCAGATGTCACTGCAAAATCAGGATCAAAGAAACCTCCAGTATTGTAGGTTCTAAAAGATACAGGCACGCCATCCTGCACAGAATTGCCATTTCCGTCAGCAAGGTCTGCATAAACATTGTCAGCAAGTCCAGAGAGCCATAATCCTGAGATGTTGTGGTACTGAAGCGAAAGATCAAAAGCCTCCCCGACAGGAAGACCGGAGTTGTCGTAGTGGGTAAAGTATATGCGGATTGACTGGGTTACACCGCTTGATGAACAGACAACCTCAGCAATTCCGGGTATTTTAGGTGCTATTAAAGATACTTTTACAGTACCGGAACTGTCAATTGTGGCAGCCTTGTATGTTTTCTGTCCATTGCTGAAAGTCCCTGTTGTTGTTGTAAAATCAACTGCTGTATTGTTTACAACTGGAACACCATTGGCTTCAGTTATTGATGCAGTTATTTCAACAGATTTCATACCATCGGCTGGAATGCTTGTGGCCTCTGATGAGAGAACAATAGAGGCGGTTTTTGAAAAATTTACCTGCACCAGTTGGGTCACGCCACTTGACTCGCAGGTGACCTCTGCAACTCCAGGCTCTGATGGAGATATCAATGATACAGCCACTGTTCCTGAATCGTCGATAGTTGTCGTCTGATAGTTTTGTGACCCATTTCTGAATTTACCAAAATTTGTTTTAAATGATACGGCGGTGTATGCTCTCACAGGTGCGCCGGCACTGTCCAAGATAACAGCACTAATGGCAACTGAACTTGTGCCATCCCCGCTGACACTTGGAGAACCTACTGTAAGAGATATAGTTGCGGTTTGATCCGGAGATCCTGAAGAGCCGCATCCTGCTGTAAAAAAAAGTCCGGCCTGCAAGATGATAATAACAGCAATAAATAATGAATAATTATTTTTTTTGTAATAAGCAATCCTGTGTTTTAATCTTGTATATTTAGCCAATATGGTGTGATCAAATACTAAGTGGTTCAATTTCATCTAAAATCCTCCGGAAAGATATAGTGGCCTATAGTTTATTGTCTTTCTGATCAAGCTGAACAATGGTGGGAGTAATAAATATCAAAAGCTCATTTTTCTTGTCAGCACTTGTATCTGACCTGAAAATCTGACCTAAATAGGGAATGCTTGAAAGTAATGGAAAACCCGATCTGCTTTCAGATACTGTAGATTTTACAATACCGCCGATCACAATGGTGTTCCCATCATTGACAAGAAGCTCTGTATTTGCCTCACTTGTAGAAAGAGAAGGAATGCCCGCAACAGTTCCTGACACTTCATTCTTGCTTATTTTCAGTGTCATCTTGACTCTTTGATCAGGTGTAACTCCAGGGGTAACTTCAAGGGAGAGTTTAATTGGTTTAAAGGCAATAACAGGATTACCGTTTTCATCAACACCGCTTTGATAGCCGTACTCAAGGCCCTGATCAATCTTAGCAGTTTTGTTGTCAAGAGTGATTATTTTTGGAGAGGATATTATTTTGGTATCACCAGTCAGTTCAGATGCAGTAAGTCTTGCATCCAAGAGCAGGGGTGTACCTGCAAGACGGTTAAAGGTATAACCAATGCCTGAAGATGCATTTACAGGATGGTTCATGGCCACATCAAAGCCATACAAGCCACCAATATCATCACGATAAACATCTTGACTGGACAGACCCCAGTCAACACCAATGTCTCTGGAAAAATCTTTACTCACTTCCACAATTCTGGCTGAAATCATGATTTGAGGGGTTACTTTATCAAGTTTATATATTAACTGTTTCGCCTTTTCTATTTTTCCCTTGGTATCGGTCAGGATGATCATATTGGTTCTTTGATCCACAGTGAGCGTGCCGCCACCAGTATTTCCGCCACTGCTACTGGTTCCACCACTCGAAGATCTTGAAGGAGTAAGCAATTTTTCAATATGAGGCTTGATATCGGTTTCTGCATTGGCGTAGTTTATTGGGATGTATTCTGTGAACATCGGTTCCTGTTGTTTCTTCTGTTCTTGGGCCTGTACCCTGGCAGCAAACAATGCAGCTTTTTCATCTTCTTCTCTTTTGATAGTCTGCATAGTTGCAATACGGACAATAGAACCTTCCTTTTTCTTGCCAAGGCCATTCATTTTAAGGATAAGATCAAGTATCTCATCCCAGGGTGCAGGCTTCTCAAGGGTAAGGGTAACAGTACCTGTAACATCTTTATCTACCGCAAAGTTTTCACCACTTACAGTCTGCAGAATTCTGAATACATTTTTTATATCTGTCTCATAAAAATCAAGACTTATCTCCTCGCCTGTGTAAACTGGATTTTCGTCGAAAAAATTATCCTTGTTCGTATCAAAATCCTGATCCTGTGCATTGGAAGCCCGATCCTGCATTGCCATTGCCTCCAGATCCTCTGGTTCAGAATCAGAATCGGAATTACCGGAAGTTATTGATTGAGAATCTCCGAGATTTTGAGAACTTCCAGCAAGTTGGAGATTCTGTGGAGCCTCAAGATTTTGACTGGAAGGTCTATTTTGCGTATTGCCGTCTATATTATACACAGGCTGCCCAGGACCGGCTGAGGAGCCGCCGGAAATTGCCAAACCTTCTCCTTCAAGCTTCATGGGTTTAACAGATGAGGGTTCAAGAAACAGAGTTAAGCGATTTTGCTCCTGCAAAATATGGTATGGAACTCTTTCTCTTAGTACAATACGAATCCTGGATGCTGCCTGATTAGCAGTACGGTCAACAGGTACAATCTTATCTACAGCAGAGTTAAAATAGGTGGTAACCAATTGACGCTGGTGATAATCAGGAATATCAGTATTGTAGAGATTAAGTTGAAGCTCGTTATTAAATTCATTTCTCTGCATGTCATATTTCACAGGATTAGAGGTATTGATTACAATAGAGGTTTCACCGTCATCTCCGGAATGAAAATCAATACCTGTAACCAAAGCTTTTTTCCTATAAGCATCACTACTTGATGAAGAGGTGTTACTCATCGGCATTTTTTCTGAAGGACTATTTTGAGAAGTCTGCTTTGATGCATTAGATCCTGACAAAACTGTCTCGGAAGGTTCAGAATCTGTAAAAAGGTTGGCCTCTTGAATCGATGGAACTTCAGAAAACGATGGTTGAACACCATTTTTATAAAAAAAGAGTGTAAGTGTAGAATCACTTTCCTGTGGTTGATAATTAAGGTTCTCTCTCAACAGAACTTTGATACCCACAGCTTTTTTAGTATCATCAACGTAAGATACAGACAATGAGGAGATATCTATACCTTCTGGAACAGAAGGCTGAAGGAATTTATCGTCTATGACAACGTCATGAAGATAAACCATAACTCCTAATGGGAAATCCTGTTTAACAGCAGAATATCTCATTTTGCCATTTCCCTTGATCAGCAAATCTATTGAGTCTGCATTGACCTTTAGATCAATAGACTTAAGCAGAATCTGACCTGGAGGTATTGTACCTTTATCTGCAGAGTTTTTACCTGACTGAGCAGAAGAGGTGATGCACCCTGCAAAAACAAACAGGCACCACACAAAACATGCCGACCTAAACGCAATTCTAAATCCAGTGAATAATAAATGAGACATATCAACCCTTATCTTCTAACTTGTTCAGTTTCAACTCCTGAAAACGATCAACAACGTTTCCCTTATAGTCTTTAACTTTTTCCTGTATTACCAGCTTATCCTTTTCTATACTTACAATCTGTCCGGAATTGCGTCCAATGTAGGTTCCAATATTAACTATATAGCCTTTTCCTGTGGCTTCCTGAACCATGGCAACGCTCCCTGATTCTCTTGTAAGTATTGCAACAAGCTTCATCTGGCCAAAATCTAATTTTTCAAGGGGGGTGAGAATTCGTTGTGGGATATCTTCTTCAGATGTCTCCTGAGTCACTTCAACAGGAGGCTTCTCTTTTATTAGCGGTTCAAATGGATCTATCTTGCCTTTTGCAATATAAAAAAGCTTCTCTTCGCGGATCTGTCCATCAATATCCACAGCAGGTAATAACGCTTTGTTTTCAATACTTCCGGTCATAAGATCGTCGGAGGGTGAATGTGTTTTTACAACCTTGGTTATATCTGTATCTGCTTTGGCTGGATTCACATCTGGTAGAATATCTGCTTTATTATCAGCCTCAGTGCTTCTTACTGGAGCGACACTACCTGTTTGTGATATGATCTCTGTCCCTGTTGATGGCACAACTCCTGTTATACTTGCAACTTCTGGTAGAGAATCAGAGTTTGAACCTGTATCAACTTTAGACCCTGAATCTGTTTGGGCGACAACCTCTTGCCCTGGTACAACCTGAGCACCAGATGCATCAGGCAATGCACCCCCCATATTCAGTGACAAAGATTGTTCTCCTGATTCAGCCTTGTCAGGTTGTTTTTCAATGGGTGGAATTTTCATTGTAACAACTTCTTGTAAAATTGGAGGGGCCTCATTTTTTGTCTGTTTTTCACAAGAAACAATAACTATTAAAAACAGAGGCATAAGAATATATATTAATTTTATTCTTTTGAAATTCATAGTTTATTTCTTCCTCTTCTTTTTATTGCCCTTTTCCGTTTCCACCTGCTCTCTTTCAGTCTTCTCAATAAATCTGTAGGTTACAGCTTTGCATGATGCTGTCAGAAGGCCACCTGACTGGGCGTAATTGATCACAATATCTCTAATGTTCACAATTCTGGATAGCTCAGAGACTCTGTCAAAAAACTGGGCAATCTGATGGTACCCTCCCCGAACATTAATGGAGACCGGTATTTCCGCATAAAAATCTTTGTTCAACTCGGGTTCAGGCTTGAACAACAAGAATTCAAGTCCAGAGTCACTTCCTGATTTTGATACTGCTGTCAAAAGCGAGGGGATCTCTTTAGCATCAGGCAGAGCAGCAAGTGCCGCATAAAACTGATCCTCTTTATCCTTTTTTTTCTTTCTGTACTCTTCAAGAAGAGCCGCCTTTTTCCGATAGGATGCCAATTTTTGATCCAGATCATTATGCTCTTTTTCAAGGGAAGTTATCTTTTCCATACGTGGCATTAGGAAAAAATAGTAATACCCACCTCCCATAACAGACAGAGCTACAATGCAGACAATAATTCTATGCAGTTTAGATAAGGCACCAACCTTTTCAAAAAAAGGGGCGGTCTTTTCTTTGATTGTCTCTGAGAGAGACTTTTTCCCTTCCTGAACCTTTCCCTTATCTTTCTTCATTTTTTCTTACTCTGCTCTTTCTGTTTATTGTCATTAATCTCATTAACAGATTTGCTGGCCAGAACTTCAAAAGTTTTTATTTTTACAGCCTGCATCTCCTGCATTTGAAGCGTCTGCAAATCTACGCCTTTAAATATTGAGGAATTCTCAATGTTTGTCATGAAATCTGCCACTGTTCTATTGTCAAATGCAACACCTTTTATGGTAACTGTTGAATCCGATGTTTGAAGGTAGGTGACCCACATCTGTTCCGGCACTACAAGACGAGTCATGGCATCAAGCAGTAAAACTGGCTCTTTACGCATTGATTCAAGGTTACTTATGGCATTAAGTTTTTGATCCAGTATGGCAAGAGCTTTCTCAATGGCAGTAACTTCATCAGCCTTAGCTTTATATTCCTCTATCTGTCCCTTGATCCGTGTAATTTCTGCTTCAACCTTTTCTATCTCTTTGTCCACAAGTATTGTGGCATAGGTCATGGTAAGTGCAACAAAAACAAGCATTAATAAAAAGATAGATACCTGTTTTCTAATGTTCTCTTTTGCACGTGCTGCCCTGAATGGCAGTAAGTTAATTCGTATCATTTATCATCCACTTTTCTTAATGCGAGTCCCAGAGCAATGGAAGCAAAGGGTGCTCCCTGGTTAACAAGAGATTCAGAAAATTTCTTAGGATTGACAATGACCCCCTCAAATGGATTAAATATGGATACTGGTACAGAAAGTCCCTCTGCGAGAAGATTGACAAATCCATTAACTAAGCAGCCACCTCCAGTCAGAAAGACCTGCTCTATTTTTCCGTGGGTAGATTTTGATTGAAATGTTTTTACAATATTCTGAATTTCCATACACCACGACTGTGCAAAATTTTGACACATCTCATCAAGAGCATCCTGAGACATTGACTCTTTATCAACCCCTGAAACTATTCTAATGGCATCTTCAATACTACAATTTATATCAGACGAGACCTCTTCCCAGATTTGACCAAGACCAGAAGAAGAATCTCGCATCATCAGGGAGCTGTTGTCTTTAACAATATTCAAGGATGTTTTGTGAGCACCAATGTCAATGAGCATATTCATGCCGTTACTACGACCATGAGAGGCCGCTTCAAAAATATTTTGAAGTGCAAAGCTGTCAACATCAATAACCTGGGCATTCAATCCGGACTGATCGGTCAATTCAATATATGAAGAGACAAGATCTTTTTTGACAGCTACCAGTAGGACATTCATCTGATCTGGGTTACCATCATTATCACCAAGAATCTGAAAATCCACATTCATGTCATCAATATCATAGGGGATATATTGTTCTGCTTCGAAGCGTATGGACTCAAGGAGGGTCTGTTCTGATGAGAGAGATGCGGATGGCATAGTTATTGTTTTGACAACAACAGAAGAGCCACCGGTTGAAATAGCAACATCTTTTGATTTAATGTTATGGGTTTTTAAAAGAGCCTGTATGGCCTTAACGAGCTCATCCATTTCAATAATTTGACCATCTTCGATCAGGCCGGGCCGAATGGATGCTATACCAAATTTATTGAGAACAGGGCCGTTACCATTGCTTTTAACTTCAGCCACTTTGATAAGAGAAGTGCCTATATCAAGCCCGATTAAATGACCTTTTTTATTAAATATCATAGTAATTTATAGCACCTTTCATCTTTACCCTGGAAGGATATTTTTTGTTAGAAAATCACCTGATCCATATAAAAGCAGTACAATAGGACATCCTTCATTTGCCGTTTGAGACTTTCTTTAGCTATACATCCCTATTTTCAGGGAATTACCTCAAAAAAGTGTCAACTACTTTTGAGTAGTGATATGAAGGATACCTATAATAGAATACAGAAAAAAAATGATTATTTTCGTGCTTGTCTTTTAAACTCCTTTTCACATCAGAAAAACAACTATTATATTGATAAGCCTAACAATTATTATTATAGTGAGACTAAATTATATATTCTAAGTATAAGAAGTTGACATTCTTGAACAGTGAGAATTAAATACACATTTCTACTATCATAGTATACATTAATTATGCATTTTTCCTAAAAAATATTTTATATGAGAACATTTTAAATTACTGCAATAATGAGGCTTTCACTTTTAAGTGTATAATACAACTCTACCGACTATGTTATACAAAAAACATCTATTTTTTTTTACAATTACTATTAATAAAAATAATGAACAAAAGCAAATAAAAAAAATTAAAATTTATGATGAGTATCTATAATAATTCAAAAGAGCAAAAACCATTTAGACTGGTAAAGTTTTTTACTTTTTCTGCTTTAATGGTTATGTTTGCAGCAACTATTGTAATTTCTGCCATGAATGCTCATTGGGTCAGAAACATTCTTCAGGAAAAAAGTGAAGATTATGCCCATCTCTTAGTTGCTAATCTTAACCATCAGGTTTTCCTTCAATTTATCATACCTGCAGTGTTAAAATACGGCAAAATAAAATTGAGAGAGGAGAGTCAATATCAAAGGATGGACCGTGTTATCAAAACCACATTGCATGGATTTAATGTTGATATAGTAAATATTTATGATATGAACAACACTATTGCGTACAGCTTTGACCCAGAAAAAAAAGGGGTTAAGGATGCCGGAGGCACGGGTTATGCTATGGCTCTGAACAATAAAGCTACTTCCATATTAATTGAAAAGGGCAATGTGGTTGAAATGTTTTTTGGTGTTCCACACCAGACCAAAATAGTTACTTTCGCTCCATTGAGAGCAGAAAAACCCCTTTCTTCCATTTCAGGTCCCGTGCTTGGAGTGGTTGAAATAACACAGGATATTTCTGATGATTACCATAAGATATTTAAATTGCAACTCCTGACAGTGGCAACCTGCTTTTGCGTTATGGCCGTTCTTTTTTTTATACTTGTTTTTGTGGTAAGGCGAGGTGAAATGATCATTGAAACAAGGGCGATGGAGCGGTTAAAGCTTGAAGATAAACTGCAGAGAGCAGAGCACCTTTCTGCTATTGGAGAGATGACAGCTGGCATTTCCCACGAAATTCGCAACCCTCTCGGTATCATAAAAAGTTCAGCAGAGCTGTTGAAAAAGAAAATGACGAAATCAGATCAACCCACAACTATCATTGATATCATAGTTGAAGAATCTATAAGGCTCAATAATATTATCAAAGATTTTCTTGACTTTGCAAAGCCCATGACACCATTGCTTAAACCCTGTCGTATCGATGAGGTGATAGAAAAAAATATCCACTATCTTTACCAGCAGATTAAAGAAAATGATTTCGTCATAGCAAAAGATTTTACACAACCTATTCCAGAAATAATGGCCGATGCAGAGAAGTTGTATCAGGCATTTCTAAATATTATGCTCAATGCATTTCAGGCCATGCCCCGAGAGGGTAAGCTGAGCATTGTCCTTTTTGTTGAAAATGAAGATATTATAATCCTCTTTCATGACCAGGGAAAAGGTATCCCTGAAGAGAGTCTCAAAAAAATATGGAATCCATTTTTTACAACAAAAGAGATGGGAACCGGCCTTGGAATGGGAATTGTGAAAAATATCATTGAATCTCATCATGGAAAAATTGAAATCTATAACAGGGATTCGGGAGGTGTCACTGTAAAAATAGCTCTCCCATCAAAGGAAAAATACTAAAATGAAAACTATTCTCATAGTTGATGACGAGAAAAATTATCCCAGAATACTTGGTGAAGTAATTAAAGAAGAGGGGTTCACACCGGTCACTGCATCCAGCACTCTCGAGTCCCTTGAAATCATAAAATCAAGACATATTGATCTTGTATTAACCGATGTCATGATGCCTGGCATGGACGGCATTATACTTCTGGAAAAGATCAAGGAGATTGCCCAGGATATGCCGGTTATTATAATGACAGCCCACGGAAGTATTGAACGTGCGGTAGAAGCCATGCAGAAAGGTGCCTATACTTATATCCTTAAGCCATTTGATAATGATACGCTGATTGCCCATATACATAAAGCCATATCCATACATGACATTGTAAAGGAAAATTCCATTCTGCGGGAAGCTATAAATACTCAGTATAATTTTTGTAATATTATAGGAAAAAGCCAGCCAATGCAGGATCTTTATAATATTATAAAAAAAGTGGCTCCCTCTGGAGCCAACATATTGATTGAGGGGGAAAGTGGTACCGGCAAAGAACTTGCTGCAAAATCTATTCATTACAACAGCACCAGAAAAAATGGTCCTCTTATATCTGTCAACTGCTCAGCTTTTTCAGAAAGCCTCCTTGAAAGCGAACTGTTTGGGCACGAAAAAGGGGCGTTTACAGGTGCTTCTGCAATGAGAAAGGGGCGCTTTGAACTCTCTGATCAAGGCTCACTTTTTATTGATGAGGTTGGGGAGCTTCCAATGAATATCCAAGTAAAATTACTCAGAGTACTTCAAGAAAGAAGCATTGAGAGGGTGGGTGGAACCTTGCCCATTAAAGTTGACTTCCGTTTGATTACAGCGACCAACCGCAATCTTGAAGAGGAGGTTAAAAAAGGCAACTTTAGGGAAGATCTCTACTACAGACTTAATGTAGTAAGAGCAGTCATGCCAGCCCTTAGAGATCGCAAGGGAGATATACCTCTTCTCATAAACCACTTCATACAAAAATATTCCCATGAAAGAAAGTCCGCAGACACATCCTTGTGCCAATTAGAAGGAGTTCGACCGGATGCAGCAAGGCTTCTTTTTGACTATACCTGGCCAGGTAATGTCCGAGAACTTGAAAACTTGATTGAACGGGCAGTGATCCTCTCTACGGGCAAACTTGTTACACCGGATGATCTTCCTCCACAAATTCGTAAAGGTATAGGCACTCAGTTAAATCTAGAAGGCATCCCTGAAAATGCCGGGCTGAACGAAACACTTGCAGCTGTCGAGAAACGAATGCTCCAAAGAGCTATGGCACAGGCAGGAAATATCCAGACCAAAGCAGCTGAAATCCTGGGAATAGGAAAAAGCGGGCTGAACCAAAAACTTAAAAAATACGGATTATGAAGATATAAGTGGCTATACTATTATTTTTACCGGTTCACATCATTTGAAAAACTCAACAATATCAGATAAATACCTAATGAACAATAGGAAAATATTTTTATCCTACTACTTATGCGGTATTAGCAATGAGGACTTACGAGTTTATGTGAAAGTCTCTTGAATTGTCCGTAATTATAGGGCTTTCATTTTTCGTTGTGCCCATCAGGGCATGGCCGTTATTCTGCAACCACTTTGTTTACCATTTTTCCGATCCCACTTATACTGCTTTCCAGAACATCTCCAGGCTTAAGGTAAACTGGAGGGGTTCTTGCAAAACCCACTCCACTTGGAGTTCCCGTCAGAATAACTGTGCCGGACAGAAGAGTCATACTCTGGGACAACTTTGAAATTAGCTCTGCAACAGGAAAAATCATGTCTAAAGTTGACCCATTCTGCATAACTTCACCATTCAGTCTGCATGTAAGCTCCAGATTCTGAGGATCATCAATCTCATCAGCAGTTATTATTGCCGGACCCAATGGACAAAAAGTATCAAAGCTTTTACCTCGTACCCACTGCCCTCCCCCACTATTTTTTTGCCATCTTCTTGCAGAAACATCATTTGCACAAGTATATCCAAGCACATGATCAATGGCATTTTCTATTTTTATATTTTTTCCTGACCTGCTAATAACAACGCCCAGCTCAACTTCATAGTCCACCTGCAGAGGATCAAGGCATGATACTGGAATTTCAATATTTGAATATGGACCTGTTACTGCAGCAGGGTTTTTCATGAACAACACAGGCTGTTCAGGCAGAGCCATTCCCGTCTCCTGAGCATGCATTTTATAGTTAAGGCCTATGCATAAAATGGCAACCGGTTTCAAAGGTGCCAATATGGTTTTTATTTTGACTTTCTTATCCGTAGTACTGAAATTTCCAAATAGATCTCCGATGATTATTGATGCGTGGTCATCCATATTATCAAAGCCTGTCAACTCATTGTCTTCGTGGTCTAAAAATCTTATTATTCGCACCTTCTTTTTCCTCCTTTGTGACCTCTTTATATTGTAACAGTCCTTTTATATAAGCAATTTCGGCATCCTTCATTTGCCAGTTTACACTTGCTCTATCACTATCCCCATTTTTGGGGATTTTCCTCAAAAAAGTGTCAACTACTTTTAGGCTGATATGAAGGATGCCACAATTTCATACTATAAAGTATATAACCTATTTTGGGTAGAATCCAAATTGAATTAAAAAAAACTGTAGACAGATATAGGGAATATAACTATAAAATACGGCATCCTTCATTTCTCGCTTGACACTTTCATAAATTAAAATGCATTTTTGAAATGCGAGAGGATGTAATTTTAAAAAAAATACTGTGAACCGCAACCTGATCAGGTATATTCTGGTGATCGTCAAAAAACCAAAGATACCGGAGGAGATATGCAGCTCACAGATTATAATAATTTACCAGAATATATTTTTACAGGAAAGAAGTTTATACGCCGAGAGGAATTAACAGCATCAATCAGGTCATACATAGCAGTGAAGGGGTTCCTGGCCATGCAGAACTGCCAACGTGGTTTGATAACACATCTTTCCAGACAATTTAACGTATCCCGTCAATTTATTTATGATACAATATCAGATCTTGAGTTGGTACTGTCCGTAATATTTAATAAAGAGCCTTCAGAACTCAAATCCGTTGATGAAAAGAATGCATTGCATCATATTTTATCTTTAAGACTGGAAGGTAAATGCAGTATTGAAGCCATTTCATGCTTTATGAAAAGGTTCGGATTAGCCAATAATTCAACAGGTTTTATAAGCCGGTATCTTCAAAATGCCGGATCGTTACTTGCGAACAGCTTGACAAGCGAAACAGTTGAGGTACAAGTGCTGGTTTTTGCAAGTGACGAGATATTTTCAGGTAACACACCGATTCTGGTAACGGTA
>JADGBC010000220.1 GCA_015231705.1 Desulfamplus sp.
TCAATAAACAAAATTGCCAATGGAGAGAGAGTCCGCTTTTTGTGCGTAGTCAAAAAAAAGTGCCGTCTCAAATTCAGACCGTTAACCGAAAGTGCCTTGAGACGTCCTGCCTCAATATAATCCTGAAACAGGAAAGATACCCTGATAAAGAGCCAAAGAGGCCAATGTTGCCGGATCAGAAGCTCCGGTTGCCACTGCAGCAGCCGGAATAAGGCTTTGTAGGGCATTGATAAAATGAAAAGAGATGATGATAACGCAGGTAAAAAGGATAATCAGGTTGGCATCTCTTCCCATTGTCAGATATTGGGGTTTGATTACAAGCCTTCTGTAAAGAGCATAGGCAAATCCCACAAGAACAAGAAAGGCAAAAATATCTGCTAAAAAAAGATACTTGCTGTAAATCCAGGGCATGAAATGGAGCAGATCAAAGGATGGGAAAACTCCTCTTATCATTAATTCAAGCGAGTGAACCTGTATGGCAAGGAAACCGAAAAAAATTAATGTGTGAGAAATTCCAGGCAATGCTTTTCGTCTTACATTTGCCTGTCCAAGAACATCGGTAAACAGAACATTCATACGCTCCTTGATGCGGTCAACAGGAGTTTGAATCTCTCCTTCCACAGCCATCATAATGGAGTATAACCTTTTGACTTTAATGAAAAAAAGCCGGAATGCCATAATTATGGCAGCCAGCATTAGCAACGATTTAATAATCAGATAAAATTGCATAAATATTTCTCCCTGCATGGCCGTTATACAAAAAGCCCCCTGAATAATATACAGGAGGCTTTTAGGCTTTCGGACTCTATTTTAATGCTTTGGTCAAAGCTGGAATAACCTCAAATATATCGCCCACAATCCCGTAGTCGCATTTGGAGAATATCGGTGCATCCTTATCCATGTTTATTCCAACAATAATCTTGGAGGTTTTCATTCCTGCGAAATGCTGAACCGCTCCTGAAACACCACAGGCAATATATACCTTGGGACTTACGGTTTTTCCGGTCTGTCCTACCTGCATTGAGTGGGGAGCGTACCCTGCATCCACAGCAGCCCTTGATGCACCTACCGCAGCACCAAGAATTGCTGCACACTCTTCGAGCATCTTGTAATTTTCCGCAGCTTTGATTGCTCGTCCGCCTGTTATGATAATTGGTGCTTCGGTAAGCTCAATCTTGCCGGAGCCGCCCTTTTTGACTTCAACTCTTTTTACCTTGCCAGGATCACTAACCTGTGCGGTAAAGCTCAGTACCTGTGCAGAAGTGGCACTCTCTGACGATTTTACCGGCTCAATGGCATTTGGCCGTATTGTAGCTATCATCATAGTGCACTCCAACTGAATCGTGGCAAATGTTTTGCCTGAAAAATGGGATTTGACCGCTGTTCTCTCATCCACATCCACTGAAATGCAGTCTGATGCCATAGGTTCATCAAGGCTTGCTGCAATTCTTGCAAAAATATCGCGACCCGAGGCACTTGAGAGCCCAAGCAGTGAGTTGAAACCATACTCTTTGGCTGCCGCAGCAAGAGCTGCTGCCTGAAGATCAGGGCTGTTTTGCAGATCACCTGCTGCTGTTACAGCTACAATATTTTGAACGCCGTATGGTGCAAGATCAGTTGCCAAAGCATCTGCACTGCCATCCATGATCAACGCATATACTTCATTATTACCGGTTTTACCCCTTGCAGCAGTAAGAACACCATAATTGGTCTCCTTTATTTTGCCGCCATCTGCCATCTCTATTAAAACGCCTGTTCTGGCCATATCTAAGTCCTCTCAAATTTCCTGAAAATCCAATGTATTAGATTTCCTGAATAACTCATTTTTATAAACTACAGAACCTTTTCATCTTCCTTAAGTATTCTGACAAGTTCTGTCACCTGTGTCTGAACATCTCCTTGAATCATCTTTGCTCCTGATCTTTCAGGTACAGATTCCAGTTTGACCAAACGGCTTTTTCCAGAGGACTCTTCTATACCAAGATCGGAAAGAAGGATAGTATTCACAGGTTTTTTCTTGGCTTTCATAATATCAGGGAATTTTGGATAACGGGGTTCATTAAGCCCTTTGGTAGCACCAATAACAGCCGGAAGAGAGATTTCAAGCACTTCACGCTCTGTGCCGCCGATCTCTTTTTCCGCAAGAGCGGTATTGCCGTTCACCGTAAGTTTTGATATTTCATTCACAACCGGAAGCCCCATGGCAGCGGCAAGACGATACTGAGTCTGGAATCCTTCTGTATCCACAGCACCTTTTCCTGTGAATATGATATCGGCCATTCCATCTTTCTCTATGGCGGCCTTGATAGCCTTGCATGTAACCGAGCTGTCAAGAAACTGTGCTTCTGTCTTAACGTGAATGGCCCTGTGAGCACCCATTGCCATGGCACTTCTCAATGTCGCCTCTGCTGCAGCCTTTCCCACAGTTACAAGAACCACCTCACCGCCATTTTTTTCTACAAGAGTCACAGCTTCCTCAAGTCCATACTCGTCATAGGGATTTACAACAAATTTACACTCTGAGTCTTCAAAATTTGTGTCACCAGAGAGCTTGATGGTAGCTGCTGTATCTGGAACATGTTTGATGCAGACAAATATTTTCATAAATTATGGTGCATTCCTCCGCTATCCCTTCAGGGTAGCGGAGGAATGCACCCCTCCTTTTAATTTGTTGTTAAAGAAAAGTTTTGCATGGGAATAATCTCTCCATGTAAAAGTGTTTTTACTCAAATGGGCAACTACAGGGGGGATGCCTTCACATTGTACCCCCCCTAAATTCTTTTCTGGAAATCTATATGTCGATTATTTCCAAGCCTAAATATTTTACCATAGGATCAAAATCACGGTCACAATGAAGCAACGAAAACAGATTTTGAATGCAAAAAGTTCCTATGATAACGTCTATTGTTTTCCTTACAGTAATACCATTTTTCCTTAAATATCTGTAGTTCATGGCACTCTTTAACGATAATGCCCGACCGCCCATTGACATTAATGGGATATTTAACAGGAGATCCTTCGCAATTTTGAAATCCTTATCACTCTGAAATCCTTGAAGAACCTCTGTTAGAATAAGATCGCCTATGATAATGGGCATATCCCCAAGTGAAGAATCAAGCCAGTCAGTTTGAGGTGTGTGGATACCGTTAAAGTAGTCAATCCACACCGAAGAATCTATGAGGATCACTTATCCAGCCTCATCTCATCAAGATTCCCGGACCATTTAAGTTTTCCGCGAAACCGTTTGATCTCTTTCTGACGTTTCAATTGCACCAATAGCTTGAGTCCCTCTTCTATGGCATCTTTTTTAGTTTTTAAGCCTGACACTTGAAGTGCTGTTGCCATCAATTCATCATCTACAACTACATTCGTTCTCATATTGTCCTCCAATGTGTAGAACATAGGCAGCTTTGCTGCAATTATCGTTGGATTGAAATTCCTGAGTAATAAAAAATGTCAATTGGCAAAATGTTTAGCGTTACAAATAAACATCAAACAGATTCTAAAAGTGTCAACAGAGAAATGAAGGATGCCTGATTTTGAAAGCAGATCAACCTTTCATCTTTTCATTTTTGGGATCATACAGCGGCATTGCCACAACTTCTGCAGCACGCATTCTTCCAAGAATTTCAACCTCAAGTTTTGTCCCTGGAACTGCAAGTTCAGGTGCTATATAACCAAGGCAGATACTCTTGTCAACCCTGTGTCCATAGCCACCGGCAGAGGTAATTCCTACACGTACGCCATCTTTGTAGATGCCATTATACCCATACGGATCAGAATCAGTGGCCTGCACTACCATACAGGCAAGTTTCTGGGTGATTCCTGCCTCTTTTTGTTTCAGAAGAGCCTGTTTTCCAATGAACTCCTTGTCCATTTTAACTGTCCAGGCGACATTGGTTTCAAGCGGTGTATGGTGGCGGTTCATCTC
>JADGBC010000221.1 GCA_015231705.1 Desulfamplus sp.
CTGCGTCTGACGCACTTCCTGAAAACAAAACAGCACGCCCGAAAGAGTGGGAGCTGTTATTGGCAGGAGACGTTATCACAGGCACAGGAGCTGTATTTCCAACCACAACAACTACCTGATCTGTTGCTGTGGCCCCTTCTGAATCTGTAACTGTCAATGTTATGGTATGAGTTCCACTTGGAAGATTGCTCACTGATAATGAATTTCCCTTTCCCAGAGGAACAGAGCTGCTTGAGGATGTCCAGACAAGACTTGAAACAGGAAGAGTTCCATCTTCATTGTCAACACCAGTTCCCTTGAATGTGATGGTCTCCCGAAATGCAAAAGCACTACCATCATCAGGAGATGTTATCTCTGCTCTGGGAGGAGCGTTGCCGATTGTTATAGTTACAGATGCCGTAGCCTTACCACCGCCGCTGTCTGTAACTGTAAGGGTAATTATATTTATTCCGCTCTTGAGTGAGTTTGAAGCAACAACCTCTCCTTTACCGATCAGATCTCCCTGGCTGGATGTCCATACCAACGCATCTCCTGTGAGCTTGCCCTCCTCAGGGTCTGTTCCGCTACCCATAAACGTCACAAGATCTCCAAAAGAGAACGACGCATTATCAGCAGGCAGAGAGATTGAAGCAGCAGGTGGCTGGTTTTTTACTGTAATTGAGATGGAATCTGTAGAAACATTTCCATCGCTGTCAGTTGCAGTTACCTCAATCAAGTGGCTTCCCGCAGAAAGAGTAACAGGGCTAACACTGTCTCCGGAACCGAACTCCTGATCGATACTGGATCTCCATGTTATTTTAATATCCTCAGGATCATCTTGAGCATCGGTTGCTGTGGCTTCAAAAACAACATAGTCTCCGGTTGTAGTTATAAGTGGGGCATTGTATGGATAGGAAGAGCCGTTTACAGGTTTAGTAATCCTTATAGTAGGAGCACTTGGCTGAACCGTTATAGTAACATTTGCATACCCCTTTTCGCCATTGACGTCTGTTACTGCCAAAGTTATGAGACGTGTGCCAACAGTCAATTTGGACGTGGTAAAAGTGCTCTCTGTGGAGAGTGTCCCCTGAGGAGAATTCCAGAGATAGGAGTCAATATCATCACCATCGGGATCAACTACAGTAGCAGAAAAAAGTATACTGTCGCCAAACTCCACTTCAGAATTATCAAAAGGAAGATCGATAACCACCACAGGTGGTGCGGCATGAACTTCGCTTCGGCAGAACAAAACCCCGAATACAGCAAACAAAACCACGAAAATAATAAAAACTATATTCTTAAAAACTCTGTTCCAGGAACCTATTAACATATCAGATAGCCTCTTATAATATACTGCTTGTTTTACCGTTTTATCCCATATTGAGCACCCTATAGATAACTATTTGAAATAATTGAATTATAATTTTTGGTTAAAATTAACCACTTATAATAAAATCAATAGGTTATATAGTTTGCTGCTCAATGTAGGTTTTATGTGAAAGCCTTTTTAAATTAGAGAGTTTCATTGTTCGTTGTGCCCGCCAGGGCATGAACGTTATCTTTTTTACTGACTTATAGTTGCATCAAGTCCGTCATCAGAAATTGTTATATTACGGCTTGTAACCCCGGTGCTCCCCATGCTGTCTGTGGCAACCAGAGTAAGTGAATTTACACTGCCTGCTTCAAATTGGGAAAGATCCATTCTTACAGATGAAGTTAATCCTCCGGAACCAGCAACCTCCTGAGATGAGAGCTTTGCAGGCTTATTGCTGCTGTACCACTCCATATAATCATTTTTCAAAGAGCCATCTTCGGCATCCTGTGCACTTCCATAAAAGGTCATGAAACTTTTTGCTGACATGGTCAGTGTCGTGGGTTCTGAATCTGAATTATAATAGGTTATCTTGGGTACAGGTGGTGTATTGGTTCCAATATTTATGATCACTGAATCAATACCTGATGCTCCCCACTCATCTTTCGCCTCAAGAGTAATGATATGCTCTCCATTGCTCATGGGAAGGTTGCCAAGAGCATCCACATTGCTGGTTTTGATATTGAGGCTTTCACCGGTTCCAAGCATACCGTCAATTTGAGAAGTCCACTCAAGGCTTTTACCAGACAGGTTGCCATCTTCTGCATCAGTGGCAGTTCCCTGAAAATTGATGAACTCTCCGGGAGCAAAGGTTTTACATAGCGTATTGGTTGTCGGACAGGTTTCAGGAGGATTTACAATAACAGCCACAGGGTTGCTGTTTACAACATTTATGGTAATAGCTGTCTGTGCTGTTCCAGAACTGCCATTGGCCTTAAGGTAAATGGTGTGTTCGCCCTCTTTTAACGGCTCATAATCAAGAGATGGTACACTTCTGGTATTCAACTGGAAATTTTTCCCGGTAAACAGCTTGCCATTCTTTGAAGATATCCATTCTAAATTTTCACCTGTTATTGCAGTTCCATCATAGTCAGTGGCACTGCCGACAAAATTAATAACATCACCTGCTTTGACATCATAACTGGCAGGTGGAGTGGTCGGGTTAGCACTGTCAGCAGGTGCTGGACTTGTAATTTTGACAACCGGAGAAGATAGTGAGCCTCCTACAGTTATAATAATAAAAGCACTGCCGCTATTGCCTTTAGTATCTTTGGCTGTAAGGGTAATGGTATGCTGACCTTTTGAGAGGACTCCGCTTGTTATTGTACCACCACTGCCCATAGCCCCATTGATACTCGAACTCCATAAAAGGGAGGAGTTGGCAATGGCATTGGTCTTGTAATCTGTTGCATTTCCTGTGAAGGTAATAGTCTCTCCCACATTAAAAAAGAGAGTGCCGGAAGGTGCAGTGATAGAGACATCAGGTAAAGAGGATGATGTAGATGAGTCTCCGACTTTAATGGTTACTGAGTCAGCATCTAAACTATTACCTTTGCTGTCAGAAAGAGTAAGAGTAACCTTGTGAGTTCCTGAGGTTAAAGTTGCGGAATTGAAGTTGGCAGTAGTGCCAATACTTCCGTCTAAACTTGAGTTCCATGAATATGTATAAGTTTCTGTAGCTACGGCATCGTCAATTTTGCCAACAAAAGCTATAGAGTCTCCCTCGATAAAAACCTGATTGTTAGAGGGCACAACAATGGCAATTCCTGCCGGTGGCGTTTCAGGTGTTATGGTACTGTCTCCGCTGTCTCCGCTTGTGGCAACTATGGTAAAAAGACCCGCAATAATGGAAAACAGAACGCCCAGCATCTTTACAGTTTTCTTGCAGTTATCTCTTATTCTCTGCTTATTCATATGAAAGTCTCTGTAATGATCTGTTTTATAAAGACTTTCATGGTTCGTTGTGGCCGGAAGCAAAACCTCGCTCCGGCCGTGCCGGTTATAGAAATTTATTTCAGTCATAATGGTGATGCCTCTCTGAGTTATTTTATTTTTTGTTCAGGAATTTCAATCTATCAAAAATTGCAGCGAAGCTGCTTATGTTCTTTTTTTCATCTGTAAAACTCAACACAATATATCCAGCCAGTGCTCCTGCCAAAATTGCGAAGATATCCCAAAAGTCAAAAGAACCAGCAACAAAATAATCATCTACGGTTTTCAAAAATGGGTATTGTTCAAACCAGTCCGGTATCAGTTTAACGGCAATGGTGTCAAAATATTGACCTGCTTCAAACAGCACATTGATTGCACACCAGAGCAAGGCAGAAATAAAACAACCACTTTTTGATCCTGCAATAAATGCTCCTGTAATCATGATAA
>JADGBC010000222.1 GCA_015231705.1 Desulfamplus sp.
ATAAAATTTACTTTGAACTTACAGGAACAAAATTAAAGATGAAAGTAATCAAAATAGGGGGCGGTTGCCTCAAGGGTCAAGAGGTTGTATCCAATATTGTTGAGTTGATTGCCCAAAGAGGAAGAGGAAACGTCTTTGTCCTCTCTGCCCTTTACGGTATAACAGACAAACTGGTTGAGGGAATTAAACTGGCGTTAGAAGATGAAGAGAAGATTCTTTCAACCATAAATGAAATTAAAGAGGATCATTACACCCTTGCACGCACTCTTATTTTAGATGACGATGATTTTAACAGACTGAAAAGAGATCTCGACAAGGTTTTTATAAAGATTGAACGATACTATTTCGGGATAAATTTCACAAGAGAAGTGACCCCCAGAATGCACGATATCATTGTAAGCTATGGAGAGAGGCTTTCAGTTATATTGATGGCAGGCGTCTTGAAAAGCAGAGGGGAGGATGCAGTCTATATAATGCCACAGGATGCAGGGATTATTACAGATGGAAGGTTTGGTGACGCAACAGCAAATATGCCTGTAATATCACATAATTTTGAAAAAAATGTCCGGCCGCTTCTAACTTGCTGCAACTTTGAAACATATTCTGATAATCCTCACAAGACTTCTGAGAAGATTTTGTTTATTCCAGGTTTTTTTGGCATAAGCGAATCAGGTGAAGTTACAACCTTTGGAAGAGGAGGAAGCGATTATTCTGCTGCTGTTGTTGCGGCTGCCTTAAAAGCTGATATTCTGGAGATCTGGAAAGATACCGAAGGCTTTATGAGTGCAGATCCCAATGAAGTGGCTGACGCAAAACTGATTCCGGTGTTAAGCTATGAAGAGGCATCCGAACTTGCCTACTCAGGAGCAAACATCCTTCATCCAAGAACTGTAGAGCCGGTACGCAAATCAGGTATAAACATCGCAATCAAGAACACTCTTAATCCTGATGGTCGAGGCAGTCTTATCACAGAGATTGCGGTTCCTGCGGACAATGTAGTAAAAAGCATATCGCACACAAAGGACATCGCAGTACTCAAAGTTTATGCATCAGGCGTGGGCTTAAGACAGGGAATACTTGCAAAAATAGCCGGGACCATTTCAGAGGCAGGGATAAATATTAAATCGGTTGTAACCTCCCAGACCTGCATAAGCCTTCTTCTTTCCAGAAAAGATATTGACAAAGCACACGTTGTAATCAAAAACATGAAACCAAAACTCTATAGAGAATCAGAGCAGGTTACAGACAATGCTCTGATAAGTGTGGTTGGAGATGGGTTGCATAACCATCGTGGCATTGCAGCTAAGTGCTTTGCCGCAGTCTCAGAAGCAGATGTCAATATCGAGATGATCTCATACGGACCCTCAAGAGCCGCACTCTATTTTCTGGTAAAGGAGAGTGATCTTGAAAAGACATTAAAGGCACTGCATTCATATTTTGTCTGAATTACCGCATACTGTGTAACTATAAACATTGACTACAATTATTTGGCCATAAGGAGTAAAATATGTTTTTTAATAGACAACGTAGATTGAGTTGGCAAAATAGATCTAAACGCTCATGGCCTAATTCACTCACCCCCAAGTATGAAAACAAGATCTGTTTTCACGATAAAATGTTGTGTCTTGTTGCAGTATCTCTGATTTGGGTTGCTGTTATTCTTGGGATTGGCTCTTCACGAGTTTATGCCAAAGAGGCTGCCCCTTTTGAGCCCAAGTCAGGAGGCGAGCTTGTTGCAAGCCTTTATGCCAACCCTCTCCACCTGAATCCTGCCATTCAGTCCGGACTTGCGACCGCCTTTCCTGGAACCCAGATATTTGCAGGGCTGCTTCGATTTGACAATGAGTGGAACCCGCATCCCTACCTTGCACAAAAGTGGGAGATCTCCAAAGATGGCCTTACCATCACTCTACATCTGGTAAAAGAGGCTGTTTTCCATGACGATGTCCCTATAACATCTGAAGATGTGGCATTTTCCATCATGACCGTAAAGGCCCTGCACCCTTTTCAATCCATGATGGCACCGGTGGAGAGAGTCGATACTCCTGATCCTCACACCGCTGTAATTCATCTGAGCAGACCTCACCCTGCAATTCTTCTTGCCATGTCACCGGCTCTTCTGCCCATCCTTCCAAAGCATATCTATAAAAGCGTGGAACAGGTAAAGAACCACCCCTCAAACATGAAACCTGTCGGCTCAGGGCCATTCAAGCTGGAGGAGTTTCTTCCTGGAAAAGAGATTAGGCTTGTAAAGAACAGCCATTTCTTTATGAAAGGCCGCCCCTATCTGGATCGCCTTACCATCAAAATTATTCGGAACACTCTGGAAGAGAGCCTTGGGATGGAAACCGGAGAGATTCAAATGATGGTAAGCTTTCAGGATGTGAATGAGCTGACCTATCTGATGGGCCTCAATAACCTGGTTGTAATTAAAAATGCATTCAAGGGGATTGGTCCAATCTTCTGGGTAGCATTCAACCTTCAGAAAAAACCTTTCAACGACGTGCGGGTCAGAAAGGCAATTGCATACTCGATCGATCGAAACTTTATCAGAAACACAATGCTCAAAGACGAGACCTCCATTGAGACAGGCCCTATCTCATCAAACAACCCCTTTTACTCATCTGACGTAAATCTGTATGAACAGAATTTTCAAAAAGCAAACCAGCTTCTGGATGAGGCGGGATATCCTCGTGACGCTACAGGAAAGAGGTTTACTGTCATCATGAGATACATGCCTGAAAAATCAGGAATTAACCGACATATTGTTGAATACTTTAGAAATCTTTTTTTGAGGAATCTGGGTGTAGAGTTGAACATTGAGCATCCTGAAAATTTCAATACATGGTTACAGAAAGTCTCCAATTGGGATTTTGAGATGACGCTGGATGATGTTTTCAACTGGGGAGATCCAGTGATAGGGGTTCACCGAACCTATCTGAGCTCCAATATCCGCAAAGGAGTTATGTGGTCAAATACTCAAGGTTACAGTAACCCTGAAGTGGATTCGATCCTGGAGAAGGCAGGTTCTGAGCCTGATTTTAAAAAACGGTATGTGCTTTACAAAAAATTTCAGCAGATAATAATGGAGGATCTGCCTGTCTATCCGCTTGTCCAGCCTTTTTTTGCCATTGCTTACGACATGAATCTTGGTGGTGTGGAGCAAAACATATGGGGAGTGATGTCTCCTCTTGATACAGTATATTGGAAGGAAGTCGGCAAATAGCACAAGAGATAAACCATCAGTACCGGATTAAGATCACCCCCAAACATGATGACCTCGTAAAAAGTGATTTTTTCAAAATATGCGTCAAATAAAAACATCAGGCCAGAACCTGTGATCAGGCATATTTCACTCTTTTTACGAGACCATGAAACATGAAAACCAGAGTAATCTTTCACGGTAAAAGACCTAAAAAGAGCGGTTGGAGAAGCCAATACAAGTGAAATTGCCAGGAAAAAATATTGTCTCAGGGATTTCGTTCAAGGTATTCCTTGGGCTTGTATTGATAATTGTTGCCGCATTTGTTTCAAGTGGAGTGACAAAACTCTACTTCAACAAATCGGTAATCATGTTGAGGTCTATCTCAGGTACACAGCTACCCCTGCTTTTTGCCGCATCTAAACTCTCCAAAGAGATTGAAGGGCTTATCTCTGAAGGATCTGAACTTGCAATGACAGATAAC
>JADGBC010000223.1 GCA_015231705.1 Desulfamplus sp.
GGTTTTGGATTGGAAGTCATGCTGAATATGACAAAATATTGAAATAACATTAAATGATGTTTGGTATGATAAATTTTTATCAAATAAAGAGGAACTGAATGGACAACAAAATTTTGGGATTGTCGTCGTCGGCTGTTGTTGAAGCCAGAAACAAATATGGCTCAAACCAGTTGACAAAACAGGAAGTTGAGAGTTTCTGGGATAAGTATAAGGGAAATTTTGAGGATCCCATTATCAGGATACTTCTGGTAGCACTTGCGATTAACATTATCTTTGTATTTCTGGGCAAAGCACACTGGTATGAATCTGTTGGAATTGCTGTTGCTGTTCTTCTTGCAACACTTGTAGGAACATGGTCTGAACATAAAAACGAGGCGACCTTTCAGCAGTTGCAGGACGATGCCTCAAAAATAAAATGCAAAGTATTCAGAGACGGGACAATCACTGAAATCTATATTGATGATATTGTTGCAGGCGATTTTGTACTTCTGCAGCCCGGAGACAAGATTCCGGCAGATGGCATTATCTACACCGGCAATCTCAAGGTGGATCAGGCAACCCTTAACGGAGAGTCGGCAGAAGCAAAAAAAATAAAACCACCGGATGATTATTCTGTTGATAAAGACGATCAGCTTGTGGATTTTCTTGATCCATACAAGCTGTTTCGTGGAACCGTGGTCTGCTCAGGTGAGGCGACCATGATCGTTAAAAGCGTTGGAGACACCACCGAATATGGCAAGCTCGCCCTTGAGATGCAAACTGATGACCGTGACAGCCCGTTAAAGGTAAAACTTTCCGGACTTGCAGATGCCATAAGCCTTTTTGGTTATATTGGCGGTGCTCTTATTGCTGTGGCATTTATCTTCAAGAAGATTGTTCTGGAAAATGGTTTTAATATGGCCAGAATAATCGAATATGTTGGAGTATGGCAAAATCCTGTGAACGATATTGTAAATGCCGTAATACTTGCTGTAATCATTATTGTTGTTGCTGTTCCGGAAGGCCTTCCAATGATGATCGCCATGGTTCTCTCTATGAACATGAGAAAGATGCTCAATGATAACATTCTGGTCAGAAAACTTGTTGGAATTGAGACCTCTGGAAGTTTGAATATTCTTTTTTCTGACAAAACAGGTACAATAACCAAAGGTCAGCTTGAGGTTATAAATTTTATAAGCGGTGAAAATCAGGCCTTCAATAAATTTGACAAGATTGTAAAAGAGCTTAAAAATCTGCTGCATCTTTCAATCACACAGAACACTAACGCTCTGTTTTCTGAGAGCAAGGATGGTGGCAAGAAGATTATTGGCGGTAATGCCACAGAAAGGGCATTGGTTGGATTCATAAATATGAATGAAGGTGCTGACTATGAGATTGAAAAGATATCTTCAATTCCATTCAGCAGTGACAGGAAATTTTCCGCAACCCAGATTAAATCTTCAACCCCAATAAGTGGTAACCAGAACTTAACCCTGATAAAGGGGGCTCCTGAAAAAATTATTGGAAAATGCAAGACATATCACAGCCACACAGGAGAGATAAAACAGCTTGCAGACAGTGACATACAAAAACTTGAACAAACCATGAATGATCTTGCAGAACGGGCAATAAGGGTGATTGCTCTTGCCACGTCACAGGAGCCGATTGATGAAGAGAATCCTCTGGTCGAGATGACTCTTGTTGGAATTGTGGGGATAAGAGATGAAGTGAGACCTGAAGCGGTATCTGCAATAAAAGAGGTTCAGGGTGCCGGAATTCAGGTAGTCATGATTACCGGAGACAGAAAAGAGACCGCCATTGCCATTGCAAAGGAGTCAGGTCTGATTCAAAATGGAGAAGATGCCGTTCTGACATCTGAAGATCTTCAGAAAATGTCAGATGATGAGCTTAAAAAACTTCTTCCCAAAATACGAGTGATTGCAAGAGCACTGCCTACAGACAAAAGCCGTCTTGTCAAGGTTGCACAGGAGCTTAACCTTGTGGTTGGTATGACAGGTGACGGAGTGAACGATGCACCTGCACTTAAAAAATCCGATGTTGGTTTTGCCATGGGAAGTGGAACTGAAGTTGCCAAAGAGGCGGGCGATATTGTAATTCTTGACGACAACTTTATCTCCATTGAAAAAGCGGTGTTATACGGGCGCACCATTTTCAAGAGTATCAGAAAATTTGTGGTATTTCAGTTAACCATCAATGTAAGTGCTGTGCTTATCTCTTTTATAGGCCCTTTGATAGGTCTTGTTCAGCCTCTTTCCATAACGCAGATGCTCTGGGTCAATCTGGTCATGGATACGCTTGCTGCCCTTGCATTTGGCGGTGAGCCTGCCCTAAAACGCTATATGAACGAGCTTCCCAAACGGCGTGATGAGGATATTGTGTCAACAGATATGCGAAGCTCTATTTTTACAGGCGGTATATTTATATCTGCCTTGAGTATCTATTTTCTCACAACTGGCTGGATAGCCGACTCGTTCAGATTCGGTCCTGATGGAAGCCATGATATGTATCTATATACCGGATTTTTCTCATTCTTTGTCTTTATCAGCATACTTAACGGCTTGAACGCAAGAACAGACAGCCTTAATCTTTTCGAACACATTAGTCAAAATACTGGATTTATAAAGGTTATGTCATTCATTCTTGCCATACAGGTTGTAATGACCTATGCCGGAGGCGTGATATTGAGAACTTACGGTCTTGTGCTCAATGAGTGGCTTTTGATCATTTCGCTGGCACTTCTGATTATTCCTTTAGATCTTTGCAGGAAACTTATAATCCGCTCTTTTGCAAACAAGGCTTGATGTTTTGTCTGCCAAATCCATTTTAACGGTAAACGCTCATGGCCGGAATCAAGTCATTCCCGGCCATGAAAATTAATATCTGTTTTCACGGTAAAACAATTTGATTAACAAATTCCTGCAAATACTATCAGATAAAATTGATATCTCTTCTGACAACATTGAAAAGATCAAAAACCAATATCACCATGACCCGATCCTCTTCACAGATGCTCTTTTGACATCTGCCATCCTTGAAGAGGATCTGATTTTTGAGATCATTGGCCTCATTTACTCCCTGCCATATATAAAAAATATTTCCCAGGAAAATCTTTATCTTACAGAGCCTCTTACAGAACATGGCTTTACAGAACATATATCCATCCATTTTCTTAAAAAATACTGTATGGTTCCAGTTGTCAGGGAAGATTTATCAATCTTTATTGCCCTGAACAACCCGTGCGATCTCGCTCCTGCTGATGATATAGCATCTTTTTTAAACCTTTCTGAATATGAGATTATGCTTGCCCCAAAAAGTGAGATTCTCTCTGCCATCAATAATCTGTATCACCAGACCACAGAAAGTGCCAGGCAGCTTGTTGAAAACATGGAGGAGAACGGAACAACCATAATCAAAGCAATTGAAGAGACCTCTGATCTTCTGGATGATACAAGTGACGCTCCGGTTATACGGTTGGTTAACCACATGATCTCACAGTCTGTTAAGGCAAATGCCAGCGATATCCATATTGAGCCTTTTCAGGATAGCATTAAGATACGATACCGTATCGATGGCATCCTATACGATCTGCTCGAGCCTCCCAAATGGATTCAATCTGCTCTTATCTCACGCATAAAAGTTATGGCAGATATGGATATTG
>JADGBC010000224.1 GCA_015231705.1 Desulfamplus sp.
CATCATATGTGCTATGTCCATAGGTTCTTATTGTATTTGTAAGCTGCCCCTCTTCCACCGGCTCCATCCTGACTCCCATATTCTGCTCTGTAACAGGATCAATGCTGACATCCACTCCTCCGACAAGCTGATCCTCATAAACAGGCACAAGATCCATACCCATTTTACTCTTTCCTGGCTGATTGTAAATTTCGGTCGGATCCATGGGTGCTTTCCAATAAACTATTTTTCGCTCACCTATCTGTCCACCTGAACTGCTTGCTGCTTCCGATGCCCCCCTCTTGGGAATAAGATCCATATTGCATATAGGGCAAAGTCCAGGCTCTTGTGTAATCACCCAAGGATGCATTCCGCATGTCCAGAGTTGAGCTAAATCTTCCGTCATAGCATCGTCTTTGGAATGGTCATGAGCTTCAAGATCTGTTTGTGCCGCCCCCTTATATCCTAATCCTGCCTCCGGATGCGAAGGGTGAAAACCCATGAGATAAAACAGAGATGAAAATGCCAGAGCTGTTATCAAAGCGGTTATGATCACAGCTTTGAACGGGAATCCGATTGTCTCTCTTTTGTCAATATTTTTATCCATGAAAATGCTCCGTTATCTTTTGGGGTTCAGATTCATTTGCCAAAATGGGTGTTTCTATCTTGCTGATTATAAATACTAAATTCCAACCCAGGGTTCGCATTTACAGCAAAGCCGCATATACTCTTCACATACATACAAACAATCAAAATGATACTCCCGTCATTTGTTGCAGCTCCGCCCTTGCAATCCCAATATCCCTTATGGCTTCCGCGTGAGAGAGACGGGCACCAAGCCACTCGGAATATGATCCTGTAACTTCCGAGAAGGAGAGTCTTCCGGACTCATACTCACTGGTGGAAACTTCCAGAGCACTGGCTGAAAGAGCAAGTATGGTATCATCGTACAGGCGGGCACTGCGAGTTGCTCTGTCAAGCTCTGCCCATGAACTTCTTACCATCTTTCTGGTCTGAGCTTCACTGTTATTCAAAGTGTTGTGCAAGGAGAGAAGCTCTTTTCTGGTCTGCTCAAGCCATGGAGTCCCAGTACCAAGCCAGGGCTTTATGGGAACTCCGGCTCCTGTAGAGGGTGAAATGGTAGTTGCAAAAGCAGGCTTCATCGCAGCAGAGCCAACCTGTGTAACGGCATTGTCACTGTAATTTGAAAATCCAGGATCAAGATCCGGCATTATCATTGTTGAAGCCATCTTTAGCATCATCTCGACCTTGGCAGCCATTGCCCTGATTTTTATCAACTCTTGCCGGTTCTCATGAGCCATTACGTATAGCCTTGAAAGCTGCGGCACACTCTTTGAAGGAGTTGAAAAACGGGGCATACCAACATGGATATCAGGTGGAAGATCCATAAGAGCCAACATTTCAGAGTTTATATTAAGACGTGTTTCATTGATAGATACGATGCTATCTTCAAGAAGATTGAGTTTGACAGTTATTTTGATAACGTCCTGAAAACTTGTTTTACCTGAGCGATACAGGCTGTCAGCAACCTTATGAAGTTTTTTAAACAGCTCCAGAGTTTCAACCATTATGGTATATTTTCTCTCGATGTAGATCCTTTTCCAAAACGATTTTCGTATTGCTGTGATCGAATCTCTTTGTGCAATAGCAAGGTCTGCAAGGGCAATTTTTACAGATTGTGCGGCAGCTTGCCCTTTTAGTGCCGTCACTCCAGGAAAAGGAAATCTGGTGGTGGCCGGTTCATTCCCCTTCATCGGCCCTACCCCGTTCATCAAAGCTTCTGTAAAAGCAGAATAGCGGGTAAGGATCTGATCCAGGTTTTCCACCTGGGTAAAGGCGTTCATCTGTGCCTCTACCTTTGCACCAGTTGCCTTTATATCTGAGTTTCGCATAAGGACAATAGCTTCAAGAACAGGAAGTTCAAAGCTATTTTTCAACAGGGTTGATGCCTTATCAACGGCTTGCGATCCATCTTTTTCAACCCCTTGAACTCTTTTTTTAAGACTGTCGGACAGGGTGATAAATAAGGCTCTCTGCCCTGCTCCATTTGCCTCTTTGATCTGGCTCATCATACTTTTGACCAAAACTGCACTTGAACCCTGTACAATACCTGAGGTGGACTTCTTGCCAAGGGCTGATGTTGACACGTTGAGTTTCTCTTCCAGTACAATATTTCTCTGTGTCTCTGTAGAAACATGGGCATTGCCTGTTAAAGAGGCTCTTCCCTCAATCGAACTCTTTCCGGTTGCTGTTGTCAGTGGCAGTTGATAACGGTCCATATCGCTTTTTATTTTATCATACCCTGCAGAAGCAAAAGAGGTACTTGCGTGAGCCATCAGGATAAGGCATGCTGAGAATATTGCTATGGCTGAGATAACAGATCTTATTGCATGCACTCCTGTGATTTCATATGGTCTAATCTTCATGGCGAACTCCTTTTTTTGAAATAGAATTCATATTGTCGCATCCGCCATCTACAGGTTGCCCCACTAATGTTTGAAGAAGGGCAAGAGATTTACCGTAATCTGCCTTTGCTCTGGCAATGGAGAGTTGAAAATTGTAAACTGATGCCTGCACCTCCACAAAATCGGAAAATGTGCCTCTCCCCTCTCTGAACCATGTGCCGGCAAGCTCCATTGACTGCTGTGCCTGGGGAAGAAGCTCTTCAGTATAAAGAGAGATAAGACGCATTGAGTTATTAAGTTTAAAATAGAGTGTGCGAATTTTTGTACGAACAGTATTGGCGATATTCTCTGAAGAGGCGTTTGCCTGGGCCACCATTGACTTTGCCTGAGCGATTACCGAACGATTTTTCCCTCCCCATATGGGAAGATTGACTCCAAACTGAATACCCACTGAATCTTTGCCTGCATCAGGAGGCGGCATACTTACGTCAGGTTCGCCAATGACAGCATAAAAAAGTCCCACTTTAAAATCCGGTTTGTTAACATATCCAGCCATTTCAACGCCTATTTCAGCTTTTTTTACATTCAAACGAGATATGGCAATCTCCTCCTGATTATCTTCTGCCATCTTGTAAAGTCTCTCCACAGGACAATCCAGCAAGGGCAATTCAGGCGAATAAAGTTCTCCTATAAAGGCGTCAGCAGGACGATTGAGAAGTCCGTTTAAAGTAGTTACTTCAGTCTGTTCCAGCTCTTTGAGCAGAATCATATCGTAACGGATCTGCCCAACTTTTGACTGAGCCTTGATCACATCTATAAAAACAGCTTTATTCTCAGCATGACCTGTTTCAGCAAGAAGCCTTAGCTCCTCAATAAGTTCAAGATTTTTCTGAGTAATTTCAATAGCCTGCCTGATATATAAAAGTTCATAAAAAGAGGCAGCCACTTTGGAGGATAACACTCTTGCTGCACCATCTGTCTTTAATTTCGCTTCCGCCGCCTCGATTTCAACCACTCTGCCTGAGGTGGATAGTTTCCCAGGAAAGGGAATCATCTGTGATATGGAGGCGTTCCAGTCCTGTGGGCCCATACGTGTCTCAATGGGCCTTGGGAAATAGGTGGCCATGAACTGGGGATCTGGAAGAGATGTTGCAACAGGATATTTCTCTACCGTGCTCTCCCATTTTTGTCTTGCAATCTTTATTGAGGGGCTGTTTTGCACTGCATAATCA
>JADGBC010000225.1 GCA_015231705.1 Desulfamplus sp.
TATATTCCCCTCAATAATCCCCTGAATGAAGACGCGCAATTCACGCTCGAAAGAGGCGAAGAGGGAAAGAACCATTATGTCATCAAGCTCTTCTTCAGTATCTGTTAATTTGCCAAGCATTAGATCCTTTTGTTCAGCCCAAAAAATTGTCCGATTATGTAAAGCAAATATCTCTTTGTTTATTGATCTCCGAGCAACCTTCACCGAGTCTTTTAAGACTTCATAAATAGAAAAAACTTCCTTGATAATATTTTCATTCATTGAAGCCTCTCCAACAAAGGTTCAATAATTTCTTTAGAGAGCTTGCTCACTTTCCTGTAAGAGCTATCATCATACCAATACCAATTTGTTTCGTCGACGTTCTTAAAAAATTGGCGACCACTTTGCTCGATAACTCTACCACTCGAATCTTTAATTTCGCTAATTATCCCTGGCTCACCGATGGTGAGGAAAACAAATTTTTCAGAGCCGGATGGTCCGGAAACGTCAATTCGACCTTTGGCACCAATTAACCATATGGCAAATGGCCTAATCGAAAGGTTGAGTTCTCCGTCGATTTGAAGATTGTATTGTTTTGTTTTATATGGCCCACTCAATTCTTCAACTTTTTCTAACTTTTCCTCGGATATCTCAACTTTATGCCCTAATTCACGAAGCCAAGTAACAAGAAGGTCTTTAAACTTATGCACCTCTCCGTTAAACCAGGATACCTCATATTCAATTTTTTCTCTTGGAATGTTCATAGTTTGTCTCCGTTAAATTTGATCGACAGCCTTCTTTGAACCGTATTGGATTCTCTTTCAATCTTCAATTACTTGCATTTGACTGTACTTTTTGAGAAACAATTATAGATTTTTATTGCTAAATGTCAATATTCCGCTATCTTGATATTGGGTAAGCATCAACTCAACATCAGGGCAATGTTCTTCCTCCACCTCAATATTGTGAGATATTATATCAGAATATTGTGTATCTGTAACTCTAACCTGAAAATTTTGAAGATGGTGAAGAAGCGTATCATTAAAAGAGTAGGGCAGATCAATAGAATATCTGTTAACCTTTACCAATTTTTTAAGAGGCAGAAGTTCAATAGCAGAAGTGACAGCCTCTCCATAGGCATCAATAAGTCCTCTGACACCAAGTTTGACACCACCATAATACCTTGTAACCACAGCCGCGATATTGGTCATCTCATGACTTTGAAGAGCGTTGAGCATTGGTTTGCCCGCGGTTCCGGCAGGCTCTCCGTTGTCTGATGAGTGGCTTGTCTGTCCCTTGTCTCCCACGATATATGCCCAGCAGTTATGAGTTGCCATCTTGTGCTCAGAAGAGATTGATGAGATAAACTCCTTGGTTTCTAATATGGTCTCGACATACTTTAATGAGCATATAAAGGTAGATCGTCTGATTTTGATCTCAATTCGTCTGTCGTCTTCTATGGAATAAAAGTAGTCCATAATTTCCCCTGGTTCAGGTGAATTCTGGTGTTCTCAATAACGGCCATGCCCTGTCGGGCACAACGAAGAATGAAAGTCTCATAATTGCAGATATTTCAAAAGAGTTTCACATAAAAGTCATGGTAAAAATTCTGTTGAATTTTGATTATATTCGCTTGAGTGTTTGATGACAAGGCAATAATCCTTTGAATCTCGATAAAATTTGACAGATGATTATGATTCTATTAAACCTTCCTGAAGTGCTGAATGTTTTTTATATGAAACTGTAGGGGCAGGCCTGTGTGCCTGCCCTTGCAAGCAAGTTTCATCATTCGTTGTGCCAACCAGTGCATGGCCGTTATACAGAAGGTCGTATTGCAGCAGATCGCAGTTGAAAAGTTGAAAAACAGAATAGATTTTTATGGTAAAGGAGATAATTGAATAGATGAATCCTGCCCTTTTTATTATTTCAGCAATGCTGATGGTTATCTCCATACCCGTAAAGACAGACGGACAAATTTTTGTATTGACTGATATGAACCTTGTATCAACTAATAGAGGTTCTGCATTGACAGATACGCATGGTGAGGTAAAGATGCATGATTTAGCAACATCAAATATAAAAAATAGTGTTTCAACAGAATCAGACGCAAAGAAAGATGTTTTGACAAGAGATAGAAAAATTCTCTTTCTTGGAGATTCTTTGACCGCAGGTTTTGGAGTCTATCCTGAAGAGGCGTTTCCAACTCTTGTTGACCTGGAACTCAAAAAACGGGGCTATCGCAATATAACAGTTATCAATGCCGGAATAAGCGGCTCTACAACAGCAAGTGCGGTATCAAGACTCAAGTGGTACGCACGCATGAAACCAGATATTCTGTTTTTGGCACTTGGTGCAAATGACGGGCTCAGGGGGCTGTCATTAAAAGCAATGGAGAAAAGTTTGAACAGTGCTATTGAGATAGCTCTTGCTGCTGGCATGGAGATTATCCTTGCCGGAATGGAGATTCCTCCAAATTACGGGCCTGAATACACCCGTGATTTCAGAAATGTTTTTAGATCCCTTGCAGACAGACACAATATTACCTTGATGCCCTATCTGCTTAAAGATGTCGGTGGATTTGAGCGGTTCAATCAGCCTGACGGAATCCACCCCAATGCAGAAGGGTACAAAATTATTGCTGTAAACGTGTTGCCCTATATTCTGGAAAAACTATGAAATTCGGGCCTCTATTTTGATTTTGAAACAGTTATACCGGAGAATTATGACATCCAATCCAAACATACTTGAGGTAAAAAATCTGTCCAAGTCTTACGCCTGTGCCGGTTCAACTCTTTTGAGCGTTATTGATGATGCTGATTTTGAGATTCATAAGGGTCAAACCGTTGCCATCACAGGTCAGTCAGGAAGCGGAAAAACAACACTCATGGCACTTCTTGCAGGTCTTGACACACCTGATTCCGGATCCATCCTGCTGAAGGGCAAAGATCTAAACCAGATGAACGAAGATCTTCTTGCAAAATTCAGGGCACAGAATATAGGTATTATTTTTCAGCAATTTCACCTGATGCCGCATCTGTCGGCTGAAGAGAATATCCGTCTTCCGCTTGAGATATTAAAGGCAAAGGATGTTGATAGCAGAACATCAAGGGTGTTGCAGCAGGTGGGGCTTGAAAGCAGAAAGGATCATCTGCCTGGCCAGTTGAGCGGAGGAGAGTGCCAGAGGGTGGCTATCGCAAGAGCTCTTGTTGTAAAACCTGCCCTGCTTCTTGCTGATGAGCCGACCGGTAATCTTGATACGCGTACAGGAGAACAGGTGGCTGATCTTCTGTTTGATCTTGTCACAGCAGAGGGCATGACCCTTATTGTTGTGACACATAACATGGAGCTTGCACGAAGATGCCAAAGGGTTCTTAAGTTGGATCTTGGCAAACTTGGTCAACAGGAAAAGGTCTGATGATGCTCTGGATAAGACTTGCAATCATGGAGCTGTCGAGAGACAGAAGGTTTTCACTCTTTTTTATTCTAAACCTGTCGATAGGTCTTGTGGGGTTTATCGCTTTAAACTCTTTTAATCGCTCTCTTGAGAAGCATCTAAAAGATAATTTAAAGCAGATACTGACCGCAGACCTTATGGTCAGTTCGGCCAGACCACTTAATGAAAATGAAAACCAGATAATTGAATCAACTCTTGGGAGT
>JADGBC010000226.1 GCA_015231705.1 Desulfamplus sp.
AGTACCTACCCACAAGATATTCCTATCATCAGAAAAGGTCATACATTGCACTTCACTCGTATCTGTATAAATTTCCCATGTAGCATTTTCTGGATTCCCAATGATAGATGGATTTTCAGCAAAGGCTACATCTGAACAGAAGAACAACACAAAAAAAACTGATAAATATTTTACTAAATAATTTTTATTTTTCATAACTCCCTACTGCTCCTTCAAGGTTTAACTGTCGAGTAAAGTCGCTTCAATTTTTGAAGGCATACCCCCGTGGATTTATGAGTTTCGATAGCTTTTTTGTGCTCTGAATTGCTGTGAAGAATCATATCCTGTCGTCATTAATTTCAACACCCATTGATATAAGCTCTTCTCTGATTCTGTCAGATGCTTCCCAGTCACTGTTTTTTCTTGCTGCCTCACGTCTCTCCATAAGTTTTTGTATTTCAGGAGAGATCTGTGTAGAGGGTGTCTTGTCTTGATTAAAATCAAAAATTTTCAATACCTGATCTATCTCCCTGAAAAGCTCTATAATTGCATTTGCGTCATGTTGATCAAGAATTTTATTATCCATCAGGCGATTCAGGGTTCTTACAGTTTTAAAAAGCAGAGCAAAGAGATCTGTGATCTTAAAGTCATCATCCATTGCCTGACCAAATCCATGCTTCATGTCATAGATCAACTGATCTATCTCTGAATGGTCCACTTCAGAAGGATTGATCTGAGAAAGCTGAGGTACCGTCTTTGTTTTAAATAGTTGATTAACGCATCTGTCTAACTTATTAAGAGAACGTCTTGAATCATGAAGAGCCTTTATAGATAGAACCAATGTTTTTCGATAGTGGGTAGAAAGAAGCCAGAATCGAATCTCTCTTGGAGTCCATCCCATATCCATCAATTTCTGTAAAGTCAGATCTGCAAGCCTATCTGATCCCTTGCTGTCTGTTTTTTCAGTGAGGTCTGCTGTCTGATAAGATGTTTCATCAACACCCAGGAAACTGCCGTCATACTGCACAGAATCGCAGTGCATCCAGTATCTTGCCGGAGGTGAACCGGTTGCGGCAAGCGATATTGCAACCTCATTCTCATGGTGTGGAAAAAGCAGCTCTCTGCTTCCTGTATGGATATCAAACTGCTCACCAAGGCAGGTACTTGATATTGCAGAGCATTGCAGATGCAGGGATGGACGGACATTTCCCCACTTGGTATTTATACATACCCCTCTTTTTAGCTCAGACAGGCGTATCCTCTTGAGAAGTGTGAAGTCTCTTGGATGATCTTTTTCATAGTCATCCAGATCAACTGTTGCCCCGACCCTGATCTTATCCAGATCCACGCCTGAAAGATCGCCATACCCTGAAAGGGCGGAGAGATTAAAGTAGAGAGAGTTGAGCTTTTCATAGGCAAACCCCTTCTCTACCAATGTTGAAGCAAGACGCACCATAGAATCTAAATGGTCGCTCACCTTTGGATATGCCTGAGCCTCTCTAATTTTAAGAAGATTCAGGTCATGTTTAAAAAGTTTGATGTACCTATCTGTAAATTCCGCAAGACTCTCTTGTGCCTTTTCAGAGCCCTGTATGGTCTTGTCATCCATATCAGTGATGTTTACCACATGTGTCACTGAGAGTTTTTTATACTCAAGATATCGGCAGAGAAGATCTGCACAGACAAACCTGCGGAAATGACCTGGATCCAAAGGCTTGTAAACTGTGGGGCCACATGTGTATATAGATACCTTACCCTGGGCAAGTGGCTTAAATATCACAGTTTTTCGCTCTATAGTATTAAAGAGATTGAGTTTTATATTATCAGTTACCCTGAACAGCGATGTCGAAAGATAGCGTTCTCCGCTGTCAGGTAGAATAACCACAATTGTAGGGATAGAGTCGCCTCTCCTTGTGGCAGATCGGGAGGGAACATTTCCACTGGTGTGAAAATCTCCAGTTCCTACAGAATATGGGGTATCTGGAGCTGATTGTCTGTCAAAATCATAATTTGATTTTTTTAAATTCAGGGCATTCTGGATTTTCCGTGCCTCTCTAATAGCAACAGCCATGGCAGCTCCGCTGCTCATTCCTACAAAAAGTCCCTCCTCTCGTGCAAGAAGTCTTGCTGTCTCAAAGGCTTCTTCATCTTCAATGTTTACCTTTTCATCCAGCAGCTTCTTGTCAAATATTTCGGGAATATAGGACTCTTTCATGTTCTTGAGTCCCTGGATGCCGTGCCCGAGAAATGGCTCAACGCAAATGATTTTTATATCAGGATTAAACTCCTTGAGACGTCTGGAGATGCCCATCAATGTTCCGCTTGTGCCAAGAGTTGCAATAACTTCAGTGACTCTGCCTTCAGTCTGATTCCATATCTCCACTGCAGTTGTGTTGTAATGAGCTTTCCAGTTGGCATCATTATTATACTGATCTGTCATGAAGTATTTTTCAGGATTTTCTCTGGCAAGACGGTAAACTTCCTCAATTGCACCATCTGAACCCTTGTGTCCAGGGGTAAGAAGGATTTGTGCCCCTCTTGCCTGAAGAATACTTTTTCTCTCTTCACTTGCAGACTCTGACATAGTCAAAAGCAACTTGTATCCCTTGACCGAGCAGATCATGGCAAGACCGATACCTGTATTGCCACTGGTGGCCTCGACAACAATTTTATTTTTGGTCAGCTTTCCGCTTTTCTCTCCATCTTCAATCATGGAAAGTGCTGCCCTGTCCTTTATTGAACCTCCTGGGTTAAGGTATTCCAGTTTTGCAAGAATTCGAACTCCCTTTACCGGATTTAGACGCGTTATTTCAACCAGCGGTGTATTTCCGATGGAATCAAGTATTGAATAACTCATGGTTTATATTCCTGGTCATTTGCAGCTTTTGTTAAATTCATGGTGTGATAAATTAAATATTTATGTGAAAGTCTTTTGAATTGGCCGTAATTATAGGATTTTCATTTTTCGTTGTGCCCATCAGGGCATGGCCGTTAGACGATGTGATAGTTTAAGAAAAGTGATATTGGAAATAATCTGGTTTAATATCTCTTCTCTTGTTAATGAAGCATCCACAACAATAAAACGCTCCTTATCTTTTTGTGCAATGGCAAGATACCCTTTGCGTACTTTTTCATGAAAATCAAAATGTTCCTGTTCAAAACGGCTTTCATGGTGATCCCGTTCTCCCTGCCTGAGTGCCTTAAAGGTTCTTTCAAGTCCGATAAGCGGATCAAGATCGAACAAGATGGTAAGGTCCGGCTTCAGTATATGTGTGTCTGAATTTTTAACGAGACCTGGTGTAACTATCTTGGAGTATGGTTTCAATGGAGTTAAGTCTGAATTTTGGGTCAGATTTCTGTCGAGACCATTTGCAATCATTGAGTAGATATTGTCTATCAATTCCATGTCAAGCCCTCTGGCAAAGCCCTGATAAGCAGTGGTTGCATCTGCAAATCTGTCGCAAAATTCAGACTTAACTATCTTGGAGTATGGTTTCAATGGAGTTAAGTCTGAATTTTGGGTCAGATTTCTGTCGAGACCATTTGCAATCATTGAGTAGATATTGTCTATCAATTCCATGTCAAGCCCTCTGGCAAAGCC
>JADGBC010000227.1 GCA_015231705.1 Desulfamplus sp.
GGTGTGCGAGTTCAAGTCTCGCCTCCGGCACCAAAATAATTAAGATCAAAAGGGTTTAGCCAGGTTTATTTCTGGTTAAACCCTTTTTTATTATTGGCAATACTGCCAATACACAATTGCATGATCACAGAGAAAAAATAGAGACCACTTAAAATGACAAACAATATAATAAATCGGTATACACCACCAGATAACTCTTTAATTGACCATACCTATCATAGAGCAACATCTCACGTAGAGGATATAATAAGGTTTGATCTCAGGATGATTGCCTCATGGATAGAGCCTCAATCCAAAGTGCTCGGCCTTGGATGTGGTGAAGGAGATCTTCTTCATTACCTTAAACATAATAAAAAAGTAAAGGAGACAGGTATTGAGATCAAAGAGTCCCGTGTTGCAAAATGCATTGAAAAAGGTCTCTCTGTCCTTCAAGGAGATATAAATGAAGAGATTGAAGATTATCCTGACGGTTCATTCGATTATGCCATCTTGTCCCAGACTCTTCAACAGGTCTACGAGCCGGATGACCTTATACGCTCTATGCTTAGGGTTGCACGAAGAGGGATTGTAAGTTTTCCCAACTTCAGCCACTGGCGTATCAGGATGCAGCTTCTTGGTACAGGTTATGTACCCAAAACAGAAGAGTTGCCTTATGAGTGGTACAACACACCGAATATCAGGGTATTAAGCCTCATGGATTTTAGAAAATTTGCGGCACAGGTGGGATTTAATATCATCAAAGAAGCTCCCATAAATACCTGGGATGAACACAGACAGGGACGAATGGTAAGCTTCATGCCCAATCTGATTGCCACATACGGTATATTTATGATTGGCAGGAATTAACCACTGAAAGAGAGTCCGGCTGACCTTGAAGGTTTTGGGATTGAAATTCCTGAAAATCTACCTTTTTACCGTTTCAGAACAGATAGGGTTATTCAAATAAATCCCCGATATTTTTCTCTCTTACTGTATAACTTATGCTGACAGTCTTTGATGCCTCATCTGTTTTAAGAGATGACGGAAAAAGAACAATAGCAGCCTGCATGGTGCCATTCCCCTTGATTTTATCCAGAGAGATTTTTTCTGTATAAATAGTTGCTACCGTTTCAATACCAGGACTTACACCAGTAACTGCAATAGTTGCTGGTGTTATAGTTACAGAATCAAGGATAAGGTTATCAGCAAGTTTGTCTGACCAGTCAACCTGAACCGGAATTCTTCTTTCAATCTTGCCACCCATTACAATTTCTACGGTTCTTGGCTCCACCTTTTTAAGGTTTACTCCTGGCGGAAGGATTATATTGTCAATAGATATGTTTACTGAGTTATCGCCAATAGATGCATTTCCAAGTTTTAGCAGTACTTTTACGTTTTCCGGTTTAAGCGATTTCAGAAGCGGCATAGACCCACTTAGATGCAGATCGACAGTATTGGTTGATGCCTCAATAATATCAAAGCCAGGTTTTATATCCGTATATTCAACAGGAACATTTATAGTTTTTAATGTCTCCTTGCCTCGAGAGAGTCCGAACCATACACCCGTAATGATTATAAAACATGCAACAGCTGCAATGGCAAATTCGGAGAAATCTTTCCATCTGGCGAGTCCTTTCTCCTGTTTTGAGTTTCCGGTATGGGCAACCAAAATTTCCTGAAGATCTTCAGCTTTTCTTACATGCCTGATTTCTGAATTTTTTACAGTGGTTATATTTCCTCTCTCTTCAGATACCACAATCACAAGTGCGTCACAGACTTCACACAGCCCCACAGCAGCTCTGTGGCGGGTTCCGTACCTGGTAGGTAGATCAGTTCTTTTGGAGAGTGGCAGAATAACTGAAACATCTGTAATTTTGTTCCCTTGAATCAGGGCTGCACCGTCATGAACAGGGTTCTTGTCCCAGAAAATTGTGGATATCATCTGCTCCGAGATGGTGCCATTCCAGGGGATACCGCCCTGTACAATTTCATCCAGACTCTGTTTTCCTGGTAGTACAAGCAGTGCTCCAACCTTTTTTCTGCCAAGGTCAAAGGCACTTAATGCAATAATTTCAATGGGCGTGGAGATTTTTGTTCCTGGAAATCCCCATACAAAGGACTGAAGATTTCTGGCTTGAAAAACAGAGGCAATCTCATCTCTGAAGACAATGATCAAAATAATGGCAGCAGCGGCAATAATACCCTGAATAGCCCAGGTGGTGACCACAAGACCTATGTAAAGTGCCATTATGTTCAATATCCAGAGAAGTGAAACAACAGGGACAATGCGGATAAGCCTTGAACCTCTGAATAAAACATAAAGTCTGAAAAGGATATAGGTGTTTATAAAGATGTCAACACAATCCTGCCATCTTAAGGATCTGAAAAAATCAAGTATGTCATTCATTTGAAAATCAATCCGATACGCTGAATCTCAGGGTTTGGAGTAAGTTATCTTTATCATCGGTGATCTCAACCCGCCATGGCCCTTTGTCAGCCATTCTGAGCTGCATGGTACTGAAAGTGGACCATTGAGGCGATTTCACAAGAAACCGGTTGGTTGCAACAAACCGGTCCCTGTGGAACCATTTATGATATATGAAGGCATTTTGGGAGATGTTCTGAAACGCAGTAAAACAGAAGATCTTACCAAGGGAAATAGAAAAGACAACAGCAGGCTCTGAAGGCTCAAATCCCTTTATAGACTGACACATGACAGCCTTTGTAAGAACAAAGGAGGGTGTTGGCACAATCTTTTGTGGCAGATCAGCCTGGGAGGAATCCTTTTTTTGGGGTTGAACATCAGAAGGGTTATCTGGTTGTTTAGGCTCAACACCAGATGTATTATCCATTTTTTTGTGCTGAGTAACAGGAAGATTATTCTGTGATTTTATAGAAGGAGTTGAAGTCTCCCGTAATTTTGTGGAGTTGATAATCTCAACAGCAGGTGTGCTCTGGAGAGCGGTGGATTCTTCACCGTACACAGGCATAACGCACAGTAAAATTGAGGCTGTGGTGAAAATAAAATATAAAACAGCAGTTATTGATACTTGTGCTAAAAACGACTTTTGGGGTTGATTTGTTCGTATCTGAATCATCAAAATAAATTCCGTATCAGGGGTTTGTTTTTTTCCATTTTTGTCCAAGTGTGTTAATTTGAGCAATATCAATAATGATTCATAACACAGACACCTTATTGCTCTTTACATTCTATATTGCACGGGAGTTTTTTCAAGGTAAATTTAAGTTATTTGAAAAAAAATGTTTTTCACTCCACCATATTGTGAATATATTTTTTTATGTGAAAGTCTCTTGAGTTAGCAGTAATAGTGGGACTTTCATTGTTCGTTGTGGCCGAGAGCCAATACCTCGCTCCGGCCGTGCCGGTTATTGAAAAGATATGGTACAAACATATATGTGCAGGGCGATCACAGTAATCAGGATGGCATCCAATACGGATAGTCGATCAATTATAAAACTCATGACCAGATCCCCATAACTGTTATTGTAACCACAAGATAAAGCAGGAACTTTCCGAGAGTGACAAAA
>JADGBC010000228.1 GCA_015231705.1 Desulfamplus sp.
CTGAAATTCTAATGGATCATGAACATCAATCAAGATTTTTCATATCATCGCATCATTAACACAGAACCGTATGATAAGCATAAAGCGATTTGAAGGGATAAATAGCTCTTCAAATCAAAAGTGGCTATAATATAGCATCCATCAAGTATTGAAGTCACGCACGCTTGCCGAAAGGACACAATATACCACACAAGTCTCAAAGTTCAATAATATGATATCTGATAATTTATACCTGATCGTTGGAGATGAATTATTAGAGTTGCAATCATCACGCGTTTATGGTGCAACCAATCCAGGGCCACAGGATGCTTGGCGAATAGTACATATTTGGATTAGAGATTTAATAACAGACATCAAGAGAGCGTGGAATCAAGAAGATATTTGTATTTTTATAGATTGCAATCCAAGTTTCACAATATATACCGAATTGGCTTTAACAGCGTCAGAAAGACTCCTTGTGCCCTTTTCGGCAGATGGCTCTTCTCAACGAGCAGTGAAAACTGTATTGTCATTAGTTTATGGAGTTAGAAGACACCAAGTAGAACCACAATCAGACTTTTTTCTTAATTCACAACGATATAGAATGTCCTTGCCACAAATATATATGTATATAGGCAATAGACTTACTCAGATGAACAGTTCGTCTGCATCTGCTTTCAAAACAATTGTCAATGAAATAGGAGAAGAGATATGGAATGTCTGGAAGTCCAATCCGGCTTCTTTTTACATTCACCCTGCGGGAGTTTCTGCACCAATCAACAAACGTTTTTTTAAGAACATGTTTCAATATGAAGTTAACGATGCTAACACTGCATCGGTAGTATCAGGAGCATTAGGTATCCCAATATCAAGAATGACAGCAGGGAAAAAAGACGTTGCTGGCAAAAAAGTTACAGTGAATCAATCCCAACTCGATAAACAAGTTCCTAATATTCAAGACTTGGTTAAAAATATTGAATAAATACTATAATTTAAAGGGCAATATCCCCAACAAATAAAGGATTAGTAACCGAGTCGAGGCAGGAGACTCGGTACTAATCCATGGTTCAAGAAGCCGCGGATCTATAGGGGGAAAGGTTAGCGATTTGCTGGATGCGTTAAAGAAGAAATGGTATGAAAATGTTAAAAGATAGCCTTTCTCCTGATGTAAAAACCAGGAGAAAGGAGATTTGGCACTGCCCCAAGAAGTTAGATTTTAGATGAAATTAAGCTACAAATGTGATAAAAATAGTCCTCGGATATTAACCAGAATTTTTTGGGGGGGCTGCTATGGATTTAGATTTTGAAAAGTACAAAGAAGAACAGTTTTGTTCAAATCAAGGATGTAAGCATTATGGACAGAAAGGTGCAGGGAATATAGGTGTCAAAAGTCGTAAACATCAACAAGTTTACTGCAAAAGCTGTAAAAGCAGCTGGACTATCACCAAGGATACTTTTTTCTATCACCTTAAGAAACCCGTTGCATTCGTCTTAGAGGTATTACTGTTATTGTCGGAAGGATGGGAGTTAATGCTATTCACCGGGTAAAGGGAGTTAAATCGGAAACACTTAACAGTTGGATTCTGAAAGCGTCTCATCATGTGGAAGCAGTAAGTACTCATCTGAAACAAAATATGCATTTGACTCAGTGCCAGATCGATGAATTCTGGTCTTTCATCTATAAAAAAAAGCAAAACTTGAAGAAGATGAGATCGACAGGGAAGATCGTGGAGATCGATGGGGATTTGTAAATGTTTTACCAGGCAGTGGCTTCATTCATACAGTCCACAATGGTCCGAGAAATCAGGAAGAGTCAGAAAAATTTATTGCTAAGATCAAAGCTTCAAGTGACGGCCAGGCTCCTCTTTTCCTTTCAGATGGTTGGAGTAGTTATGAGGAGATACTCAAGAAACATTATTGCAGATTGATTCCAGTACCTTATTCAGGAAAAGGACGCCCTTGCAACCCGATTCGTCAAGTGGATAGTCAACTTCAGTATGCTCAGGTGATTAAACACAAGAGTAAAGGAAAGTTGATTGAGCTGGAAACAAGAGTCATTTTGGGAGAAGAGTCGGTAATTCTTGAAATTATTGAATCAGAAGGAAGAGGTACCCGCATAAATACCAGCTATGTTGAAAGCCGTAATGGTAACTATAGGAAAGACAACAAGCGCCTTGCCAGAGAGAGTCAATGTCACTCAAAAAGAATTGATGTCCATGATGCTCAAATAAACTGGATCACCGCAGTTTACAATTTTGTGAATGAATGTGTTGCTTTTCGCAAATGTATAAATCCTGAAGCGAAACGTTTTGAGACAAAGTATGACAAATTTTCTCCTGCTATGGTAGAAGGCTTGATAGATAGACGACTAACCATTGAGGAGTTGCTTATGATGAAATTTACTTCGGCCTAACTTCTTGGGGTAGTGCCCAACTTTACAATAGTTTTCCAGATAATTACATTGGTGGAAATGCCGTCTGAGACCTCGGACAAAGGGTTTGTTCCACCAAAAGACTTTTCTGGAAGTCTAAAGTAAAAGGTATGAGTTTATACTACATAAACCTCAAAAAAGCACCAAATGATTTACGCCAAGCTGTACTAGCCTTTTCTGAAAAAACATTGCCCATTATTACCCAAATCTGGACAAGACAGAATCAAAGATGATAGGTTTTTGACTCTATTTCCAGAACAACACTAAAATCAGATATAAGAGTATAAGTGCTTATTATCGACAAAACTTTGCCGATGTGGTGCTCATAAGTGCCTAAAAACAAATCCTGGTTTTCATGATTCGTGGTATCAGCATATGGGCATTACCGTTCAATTAAGATTAGCAGGATCAGGATCAACAATACCCTTCTTTATCTCTTTTGTATGTAATCTCTTTGTCCCTGTCAACTGACAGGAATCGCTCAATCATGTAGAAATTCCCATTTTAGGCAGAATGTAGACCTGCAGTAAAAGATATATCCCCAGAATAATCAGCAGCAAAAAGATCTCGTTCATAAATTTGCCTCCATGCAAGTACTAATTTAAAGCTTATGCCTGACAGCCTCGTATTGTTCCATAACAGAATCAGCAGTATTCATAGAGAGTTCTCTTCTGGCTGTTCTGTTCCATTGCCTGTTGACCATAGCAACCTGCTGCAGAAAAGTGTTTCTAAATTTTTTAGGAAGAGGATCACCATGCGGCAGTTTTAGCGTCCGGTAATCCACATATTTATTATTTACCATGAATCTTAAATCAAGATGTGGGCCTGTAGCATAACCAGTCATACCCACATATCCTATTACATCCCCTTTGGAAACCTTCTTGTTGACTTTAATAGAAGGATGAAAATGCGACATATGCATATACTCGCTTATACCTGTACCAGGATGTTTTATCTTTAAATGATTACCGGTAGATGAGGAGTAGTCTTTGCAGATTACTATACCATCTCCTACGCTCTTGATGGGCGTTCCTTTGGGGGTAGCATAATCAACAGCAGGGTGAGGTTGATATATCTGTTTTATAGGGTGCAATC
>JADGBC010000229.1 GCA_015231705.1 Desulfamplus sp.
TAAATCAAGGTTTTTAAACAAGGCGGTTGACGCTGGGAGGGCTCAGTTATCAGCCATGGTACTGCACAATATCGGCAACGCGATCACGCCGGTCGCCGTACATGCCGCAAAATTAAAAAACAGAAATTCGTCACATACTTATCACTATATCGCCCAGTGCTACAGCGATCTTCTTGAGCACAAATCTCACCTGACAGAATACATTACAGAAGACCCAAGAGGTATTGAGGTTATAAAATATATTTCTGCCTGATTGCCGTGCAACCTGCATATCAGTCATTGATTGATCCAACTGCTCATGATTAATAAATCCGTGATGCATGGCAATTCTTCCCAAAAAAAGATCTTTACGATGTTCTTCGAATTTTTTGAGTTCCCTGTCCATGATATTCTCCTCAGACAATCCAGATACAGCATTGCCGGAATATGAACTTACAAGGCCTCTTGCTTTTTCAGGAGATTCATATGCCTGATGAATCATGATCATCAGTTCATCGTTATTCCAGGGTTTTGTCAGAAATCTGTGGGCAATGCCACTATTTAGAGCCCTCACAACATCCTCTCTGTCCGCGTAGCCTGACAAGATAAATCTTATGGCATTAGGGATCATATCTACGGTTTTTTCCAGAAATACCGTACCTGTCATATGGGGCATCCGCTGGTCAGAGATTATTAGAAAAATTTTTTCCCAATGCTCCTTTACAATCTCTAAAGCTTTAGCTCCGTCCGGAGCAGAGAGTACTTCATATGGTTCTGACAATAATATACGCTTAAGTGATTTTATGACAGACTCCTGATCATCAACTAACAGTATGGTTTTTCGCTCTGTCATGTTACAGTCTCCCTTCAAAGTGTATGATTTTCTGATCTGTCATCTCCAAGACTCCTTTTTCTCCAGGCGTTGGAATACAGTTTTCTCCAGGCGTTGGAATACAGGACGCTTATGCATGCATTTTCGCGGTTGAACCAATCGGATCTATCCTCATCTCGTGGAATGGATTGACGGGATCATCGTTGTTAACAGCCTGGTGGATTCTGGAATTTTTTATGGTGCTCTTTATTGTGATAGAGGCGTGTGTTCCGTCAATTCTTGTCCCCGCGAACAGAGTACCTTGTACCAGTACATCTGCTCCTTTTTTCAGCCTCTCCTCTTTTTGGGCTTCATACCATGATTCAAACCCCTGCTTCTCTTTTAATAGTATCTCAATCTGATTCTTAGCATCTTCTATTTTAATCTTGAGTTCCTTGTCTTTATTTTGAGTAGCGTCATGTTTATCAAACAGTTTGTTTATAGTTTCATCTATTTTTAATAAATTTTTATCAAGTTGGACAAGAGATTGTTCCATCTGTTTTTTTACAATCTCGTTTGTAACTCTCTTCATGTCATTAAGAAGATTGTTTTTGTCTTTAACAAGCTGCTCTTGCATCTTTGAAATTTCAGTCAGATTATTTAACTGCTGGATCATATGCTGGCCATATTGAATTTCTAAATCCTGAAGTTGTATCAGATACTCTTTACGGGAGTTGATTCTATCTAAAAATGTTTTCAGAATTTTTATCGCATGGTCATCAGCACCTGAAAAAATATGGCATGGAGAAGCTGTTTCACTGCCGATATTCTTGGCTTCAACTCCTTTTGCGGCATGAATATTACTTGCCACGATTCTTCCCCGTGGCACTATTACTCTTCCGCTTGTTATTACAGTGCAATCAATGAGTTCCTTTTGCACCACAACATCTCCTCGAGCGAAAATAGTGCTTTTTTTAATTATCTGAGCTGCAACTGTGCCCTCTGTTGTTATATTTGAATTAATGATGCTGTTTTTAACAAAAAGGGTGTTGGCAACGTTAACTTCAGCCTCTTCAATATCATTTGCCGTAAGATTCTTGGCAGTTACGCTGAATCCAGCCAAAATTGTTCCCTGGACAATGACATCACCGTTGAATTTTACGTTTCCTACTTTGAAATCAACATTTCCCTTGATTATTTTTTCAGGAACTACGCTGATTCTGCCGCCCATAGTGATATCAGGCCGTCCATTTGCGGTCGCTATCAATTTTAATCCATCTTTGCTCAGAGCAACACCCTTGTCGAAATTGAGGTTAAGATCCACAGGAGCCGGAGCAGTAATCTCTTTGCCTGAGACTGTCATGCCATTTACTGCCGGTATAAGAGGAATTTTTTCAGCAAGAATTGTCCCTTCAGCAACAGCAAATATCTCGCCTCTCTCCCTGTAATCAAAGTTTCCGGAATCAAGCTCTTTGCCAAAACGGCTGTTTTCATCTTCAAAAAAAATTTTTATCATGGCATTTCGCCCAGGCTTTACAGGTATCCCTTTTGCGACTGTGAAGAGATCTGATTTTGCGTCTGTGATATTGTCTTCTTTTGTGATTGACAAATGATCTTCATTTTCTGCCGAATTTTTATCTTTTTTTTGCCCTTCTCTTAAGATAAACATCTCAAGTGCCACATCATCTACTACTCCATAAGTTATATTATGTTTTGCAAGCAGCTCTTTCAAATTTGCTGTTGTCATCCCTTCAGGCATATTGCCAACAAGCTTTATCCTGGCTTCCATATCTCCTTCACTCAGGGTCAATTCAAAGGCATTGTTTTGACCAATTAAGAGAGTTTTCTTCTGGGTGGTTAGGTTTTGTTCAGTACCCAGTTGCTTATTCTGTTCATCAGATTTTTTATCCTGTTCACCTTCTGTTTTTATCTTCTTGTCAGCAGTAACTTCAGTCTTCGCAATACTTGTAACTTCAGCCTTCACAGCACTTTTTGCCCGCGGAGAAGATGGTTTTTCCTTCTTTTCAGCACTTGGATCACTCTTCTCAGGACTATTATCTGTATCTTCCTGATCCTGTGGGAGAGAGATATGTACCGCTTTTATAGATATGTCAATAAGTTCTGCCTGAGATTGTGACATTATAGATTTATCGGTCAGTATTTCTCTGACCTTTTTGATTTCAAGTTTCTTGCTGAAGTGTAGAAGCTGCTCTTCTAAAGCCCTCAAGACTTCTGTTTCAGTCGCAAAGTTTCTGTTAATTGCAGATTTACAAAATATTTTATCAAGAGCACGTTGTCTGAAAAATTTTTTCTTCCTTCTGTTAAGTATGATTTTATTGTTTGCCTCTTTTGTCAGGCCGTTTTGAAGAGATGCTTTGTCACCACCGTCTGTGGACAGATCCTCCTTTTCAGAGTACGTCATATCAATAATTATGGAGTCTTTCTGATCTTCTGTCAGGAGTTTTTCCGTCACAAGAATATCACCAAGAAGGCGGCATGTGCTGGTGTTGCTAAATTCTCGTGCCTGTATGTTAAGAGATCTTTCAATATGTGAAGGAGTGAGTCCATAGTCTTTTATGGCAATCATTCCAAAACTTTTACTGATTTTTCTGCGAGTAACCGCAACAAGTTTACCCATATCCTCTGATGATATGAATCCTTTCTCAAACAAGATATTTTCAAGAGAG